>CBDVDY010000148.1:0-6974 GCA_965372875.1 uncultured Alphaproteobacteria bacterium
ATTGGGAAATCGATGCAGGTAACCGAAACCAACGCCGACGGCCTGAAGCGCGAATTCAAGGTCGTGATCGCGGCCAAGGATCTCGACGAGAAGCTCGACGTCCGCCTGCGCCAATTGGGCCAGAGCGTGCGCATCCCCGGGTTTCGCCCCGGCAAGGTTCCGTCCGCGGTGCTGAGGCAGCGGTTCGCCGCGTCCGTCATGGGCGAGGTCGTGGAACAGTCGGTCAGCAACAGCGCCGATCAGGCGATGATGGAGCGCGGCATGCGCCCGGCGCTGCAGCCGAAGATCGAAATCACCGCCTACGAGGAGGGCAAGGATCTCGAATACACCCTGGCGGTCGAGCTGATTCCGGAGTTCGAGCCCGGCGAGCTGTCCAAGCTCGAGCTCGAGCGGCTCTCGGTCAAGATCGACGACGCGCAGGTCGACGAGGCGCTGGACCGCATCGCCGAGCAGCACAAACGTTCCGAACCCATCGCCGAGGCGCGAAAATCGAAATCGGGCGACGTCGTCGTGGTCGATTTCAAGGGCAGCGTCGACGGCACGGAGTTCCCGGGCGGCAGCGCCGAGGATCATCATCTCGAGCTCGGCTCCAACGCCTTCATCGCCGGCTTCGAGGAACAGTTGACCGGCGTCGGCGCCGGCGAGCACGCCACCGTCAAGGTGACGTTTCCGGCCGAATACGCCAACGACGAGCTGGCCGGCAAGGAGGCCGTCTTCGAGGTCGAAATCAAGGAAATCCGGGAGCCGGCGGCGGTCCCGATCGACGACGAATTGGCCAAGCTGGTGGGCCTGGAAAGCCTCGACGAACTGCGCGCCAATGTGCGCGAGACGATCGGCCAGGAATACGAAACCGTGGCGCGCGCGCGGATGAAGCGCGGCCTGCTGGACGCGCTCGCGGACTTGCACGATTTCGACGTGCCCGAGGGCATGGTCGATCTCGAATTCGAATCCATCTGGAAGCAGGTCGAGGAACAGCGCAAACAGGACCAGGAAGCGGCCGAGGACAAAGGAAAGAGCGAGGACGAAGAAAAGAGCGAGGACGAGTTGAAGCAGGACTACCGGGCGATCGCCGTGCGCCGGGTGCGGCTCGGCCTGCTGTTGTCCGAGATCGGCCGGCTCAACAACATCGACGTGGCCAAGGAGGACGTCACCCGCGCCATTATGGCGGAGGCGCAGCAATTCCCCGGCCGCGAGCAGGAGGTTCTGGAGTTCTACCAGAAAAATTTCGAGGCGATGGCCAATTTGCGGGCGCCTTTATACGAAGAGAAAGTAATCGAGTTCATTGTCGAACAGGCGACGGTGACCGACCGCGAGGTTTCCATCGAGGACTTGCTGGCCCTGCCCGAAGACGATGCCAGCGCGGCCAAGCCCAAGGGCTATAAACGCGAGAGCAAGGCGAAGTCCGGAGCCGGCGCCGAGAAAGGCGCGGCCAAGCCGACCAAGGATTAGCCGGGCCGTAATCTTTATTGGCCGCTCCGTTCGCGGCCGCCACGAGGAATGGAAGACGATGAAGGATCCGCTCGATACCTACATGAACACGCTCGTCCCGATGGTGGTCGAACAGACCAATCGCGGGGAACGCGCCTACGACATCTATTCGCGCCTTTTGAAGGAGCGTATCATTTTCATCATCGGGCCGGTCGAGGACCAGGTCGCCAGCCTGGTCTGCGCCCAATTGCTGTTCCTCGAGTCGGACAACCCCAAGAAAGACGTCTCGCTTTACATCAATTCCCCGGGCGGCCTGGTCACCTCGGGCCTGGCCATATACGACACGATGCAGTACGTGCGGCCGGAAATATCCACCGTCTGTATCGGCCAGGCGGCCTCGATGGGCTCGTTGCTGCTGGCGTCCGGCGCGAAGGGAAAGCGCTACAGCCTGCCCAACTCACGCATCATGGTGCATCAGCCGTCGGGCGGTTTTCAGGGCCAGGCCACCGACGTCGAAATTCACGCCAAGGAAATCCTGGCACTCAGATCCCGGCTTAACGAAATCTACGTTCACCACACGGGGCAGGATCTGGAGGTCGTCGAGAAGGCGCTCGAGCGCGATCGCTTCTATGTGGCCGAGGAGGCCAAGGAATTCGGGCTCGTGGACGAAGTGGTTTATAAGCGCCCGTTGACCGAGGCGGACAAGGAAGAAGCCTCCGAAAAAAAAGAATAAAGACGGGCCTAAGGTCACAATTAGTTGACATAGATGGTTAATGTAATCATGTAGTTCCACTGTGGGAGAGTGCTAATTAACGGAAATTTGAGTGGTGTGGCCGACAATAACCACCGGATTTACTTGAATGCGCCGGTGCAGGCACATTCCCTGGGTCGTTAACCACTTGGAATATCGGGTTTTTTTAGCGATCCTGCGTATTATTTTTGCATTGGCCGATGCGCGTAGGTAACATGGTTATGATCGCTAACCGGCTTGGGGCACGATACGGATGAGCAAATCCAGCGGCGGTGAATCGAAGAATACTCTTTACTGTTCTTTCTGCGGAAAGAGCCAGCATGAGGTGCGCAAGCTCATCGCCGGCCCGACCGTGTTCATCTGCGACGAGTGCGTCGAGCTGTGCATGGACATCATCCGCGAGGAGCACAAGTCGACCCTGGTCAAATCGCGCGACGGGGTGCCGACGCCGTTCGACATCAACAAGGTCCTCGAGGATTACGTGATCGGGCAGGATCACGCCAAGCGCGTGCTTGCCGTCGCGGTGCACAATCACTACAAGCGGCTGGCCCACGGCGCCAAGTCGGATGGCGTGGAGTTGGCCAAGTCGAACATCCTGTTGATCGGCCCGACCGGCTGCGGCAAGACGCTGCTGGCTCAGACATTGGCGCGGATCATCGACGTGCCCTTCACCATGGCCGACGCGACGACGCTGACCGAAGCCGGTTACGTTGGCGAGGACGTCGAGAACATCATCCTCAAGCTGCTGCAGTCGGCCGACTACAACGTCGAGCGGGCGCAGCGCGGCATCGTCTATATCGACGAGGTCGACAAGATTTCGCGCAAATCGGACAACCCCTCGATCACCCGCGACGTGTCGGGCGAGGGCGTGCAGCAGGCGCTGCTGAAGATCATGGAGGGCACGGTCGCCTCGGTGCCGCCCCAGGGCGGGCGCAAGCACCCGCAGCAGGAGTTCCTGCAGGTCGACACGACCAACATCCTGTTCATTTGCGGCGGCGCCTTCTCCGGCCTCGACAGGATCATCTCGGCGCGCGGGCAGGGAACCTCGATCGGCTTCGGCGCCGACGTGCGCGGCCCCGACGAGCGCCAGCCCGGCGAGGTGTTGCAGGGTATCGAGCCCGCCGACCTGTTGACCTTTGGCCTGATCCCCGAGTTCATCGGCCGGCTGCCGGTGCTTGCCACGCTGGAGGATCTGGACGAGGACGCGCTGATGCAAATTCTGACCAAGCCCAAGAACGCGCTGGTCAAGCAGTATCAGCGCTTGTTCGAGATGGAGGGCGTGCGTCTTTCCTTCGCCGACGATTCGCTCCAGGGCATCGCCAAAAAAGCCATCACGCGCAAGACGGGCGCCCGCGGCTTGCGTTCCATCCTCGAAGCCATCCTGCTGGATTCGATGTTCGAGCTGCCCAACCTGGACGGGGTCGAGGAGATCGCGATCAACCGCGAAGTGGTCGAGGGCAGGTCCAAGCCGCTGCTCATGTATGCCGACCAGCCCGACGCCGGGGCCACCGCTTAAATCCTCTTCTTCCCTCCCTTTCGCCCCTTGAACCTCGGTCCCGCACCAGCCACTTTTAACAGGCCGGTCTCGTTGATTGGCATCGCTTTTCCGACGGATTCCGTGACCAAACCTTAAAGGTTGTATATGCTCGAAATTCCGCGAGGTGACCTGTTCCCCGTCCTGCCGCTTCGGGACATTGTGGTCTTCCCCCACATGATCGTGCCGCTGTTCGTCGGCCGCGAAAAATCGGTGCGCGCGCTCGAAGACGTCATGAAGGAGGACAAGCAGATCCTGCTGGTGGCGCAGAAGAACGCCGCCCAGGACGACCCCACCCCGGCCGACATTTATTCGGTCGGCACGATCGGAACCGTTCTGCAGCTCCTGAAGCTGCCCGACGGCACGGTCAAGGTGCTGGTCGAGGGCGGCCAGCGCGCCCACATCAACCGCTTCGCCGAGAACAAGGAATTCTTCCAGGCCTACGCCGAGATCATCGAGGAATCGGCGGGCGATGAAAAGGAGGTGGAGGCGCTCTCGCGCACCGTCGTCTCCCAGTTCGAGCAATACATCAAGCTCAACCGGAAGATTCCGCCCGAGGTGCTGGTCTCGATCAACCAGATCGACGAGCCCGACAAGCTGGCCGATACGGTGGCCTCGCACCTGTCGCTCAAGATTCCGGAGAAGCAGGAACTCCTGGAATGCGCGGTCGTCGGCGAACGGCTCGAGAAGATCTACTCCTTCATGGAGGGAGAGATCGGCGTGATGCAGGTGGAAAAGCGCATCCGCAACCGGGTCAAGCGGCAGATGGAGAAGACCCAGCGCGAGTACTATTTGAACGAACAGCTCAAGGCGATCCAGAAGGAGCTGGGCGAGACCGAGGACGGCCGCGACGAGCTCTCCGAGATCGAGGAGAGCATCAAGAAGACCAAGCTGTCAAAGGAGGCGCGGGAAAAGGCGCAGGCCGAAATCAAGAAGCTGCGCTCGATGAGCCCGATGTCGGCCGAGGCCACCGTCGTCCGCAACTATCTCGACTGGCTCCTGAGCATTCCGTGGAAAAAGCGCTCGCGCATCAAGCGCGATATCAAGATCGCCGAAAAAATTCTCAACGACGACCATTACGGTCTCGAGAAGATCAAGGAACGCATCCTCGAATATCTCGCGGTGCAGCTGCGCGTGCGCAAGGTCAAGGGGCCGATCCTGTGCCTCGTCGGTCCGCCCGGCGTCGGCAAAACCTCGCTCGGCAAATCGATGGCGCGGGCCACCGGCCGCAGCTTCGTGCGCATGTCGCTGGGCGGCGTGCGCGACGAGGCCGAAATTCGCGGCCACCGCCGCACCTATATCGGCTCCATGCCCGGCAAGATCGTCCAGGGCATGAAGAAGGCCAAGACCTCGAACCCGCTGTTCCTGTTGGACGAGGTCGACAAGCTCGGCTCCGATTGGCGCGGCGATCCGTCCTCGGCGCTGCTCGAGGTGCTCGATCCGGAACAGAACGCGTCCTTCAACGACCATTATCTGGAGGTCGACTACGACCTTTCGGACGTGATGTTCGTGACCACCGCCAACACCCTGCGCATCCCGCCGCCGTTGATGGACCGGATGGAGATCATCCGCCTGCCGGGCTATACCGAGAACGAGAAGATCGAGATCGCCAAGCGCCATCTGATCGGCAAGCAGATCAAGGCGCACGGGCTGAAGAAGAACGAATGGTCGATCTCGGACAACGCGATCCGCGACATCATCCGCTACTACACCCGCGAGGCCGGCGTCCGTAACCTGGAGCGCGAGATCGCCAGCCTGTCGCGCAAGGCGGTCAAGGAGATCATCGCCGGCAAGGCCGTCAAGGTTGCCATCAGCGCGCGCAACCTGGAGAAATTCCTGGGCGTGCGGCGCTACCGTTTCGGCGAGGTCGAGCACGAGGATCTGATCGGCGTGACCACCGGTCTTGCCTGGACGGAAGTCGGCGGCGAGCTGTTGTCGATCGAGGCGGTGATGCTTCCCGGCAAGGGCAAGATGACGATTACCGGCAAGCTGGGCGACGTCATGCGCGAATCGGTGCAGGCGGCCGAGAGCTACGTCAAGGCGCGGGCCATCGATTTCGGGGTCAAGCCCACGGTGTTCGAGAAGAAGGACATCCACCTCCACGTTCCCGAGGGTGCGACGCCAAAGGACGGCCCGTCGGCCGGCGTCGCCATGATGACGTCGATCGTCTCGGTTCTCACCGGCATCCCGGTGCGCAAGGACGTGGCGATGACCGGCGAGATTACGCTGCGGGGGCGGGTGCTGCCGATCGGCGGCCTCAAGGAAAAGCTGCTCGCCGCGCTCAGGGGCGGAATCAAGACCGTGCTGATCCCGAAGGAGAACGAAAAAGACATCTCCGAGATTCCCGACAACGTGAAAAAGAATTTGAACATCATCGTGATCGACAAAGTCGCCGATGTCCTGAAACACGCGCTGGTGACCGAACCGGTGGCGATCGAATGGACCGAGGACGAGGACGTGGCGGTGGCCGGCGGCAAGCAGGCCGACAAAATCGAAGGCGTTGTCACCCATTAGTGGTAGGAATCCAACATAGGCGATCCGGAGGGCGGCTTTGCGAGCCCGCCGGCATCGTTGCGCGAAAATCACAGTGCAAATGTTTCGCGCGGATTTCTGGGGAAAACTCGTCGGCTTCGATTGACGCGGCGACCTTTTAGCCTTTACACTTTGCGTCGCAATTGAACATCACACATGTAACGCATACGTTTTCGTCCTAAACAATGGGGGGCTTACCGTGAACAAAAACGATCTCGTTGCCGTCGTAGCAGGCAAGGCCGGAATGTCCAAAGCCGATTCGGCCCGCGCCGTGGAAGCTGTATTTGATGGCATCACTGATGCGCTCCGTGGCGGGGGCGAGGTGCGGCTGGTTGGGTTCGGGACGTTCCTGGTAAACCACCGCAAGGAATCCAGGGGACGCAATCCCCGTACGGGCGAGCCGATTACCATTCCCGCGGCGCGCGTTCCCAAGTTCAAGGCGGGCAAGGGGCTGAAGGATTCGCTTAAGCAATAGCGAACGCCTCTCGCCTAATATCGGTTTCCGGCCGCGCGTTCCTTGATGGAGCGCGCGGTCGATCTATGTAGTATAAGGTCCATCGCCTGATTCGGTGGCATCGTGGGCGGTTAGCTCAGCTGGAAGAGCGCCACGTTTACACCGTGGATGTCGGCGGTTCGATCCCGTCACCGCCCACCACGACCCATTCGCGTTTTCTGGGGCTGCGATTTCCGGGGCTGCGATTTCCGGGGCTGCGATTTCAAGGGCTTTGC
>CBDVDY010000149.1:0-6911 GCA_965372875.1 uncultured Alphaproteobacteria bacterium
CCATCTTGCCGAACTGCTCGGCGTTCTGCATGCGCGCCAAGCCGTCGCGCGCGGCTTCCATATCGAAGACGCGGTCGATCACCGGCGCGAAGCGCTTCTCGTCGAGCGCTTGCAGCATGGCGCGGAACTCCTCCTGGGTGCCCAGCATGGCGCCGTGGATGGTCAACTGGCGGATGAAGATGCGCTGTAGATCGGCCGGCGGGGCGGGTCCGGTGGTGGCGCCGCAAATCACCAGCTTGCCGCCGCGCACCAGGGATTTGAGGCTCTCGCTCCAGGTCGCCTGGCCGACATTGTCGAGCACCACGTCGACGCCGCGCCCGCCGGTCAGTTCCATCACCCGCTTGGCGACATTCTCGCTTTTGTAATCGATGCCGGCGTCGGCGCCGATCTCGCGCGCCTTCTCGAGCTTCTCGCCGCTCGACGAGGTGACGATGATTCTGGCGCCGCACATTTTCGCGAACTGCAGCCCGGCGACCGCGACGCCGCCGCCGATGCCCTGGATCAGGATGCTTTGCGTCGGCCGCAGCCTGGCCTGCGAATTGATCATGCGCCAGGCCACGAGATAGGCGCAGGACAGCATCGCCGCTTCCTCGAACGATGTGTCGTCGGCGATGCGGTGCGGGACGTATTCCGGCACGACCATATATTCGCTGAAGCAGCCGTCGATCTGTTCGCCGTGGATTTTGCATTCGAGGCAGAGCGACTGCTCGCCGCGCAGGCAAAATTCGCACTGGCCGCAATATTCGATGGGATAGAGAACGACTCGGTCGCCTTCCGCCAGCATCGTCGCACCGGGCCCCAAAGCGTCGATCACGCCGGCGCCGTCGACCCCCAGCGTCAACGGCAGTTCGTGGGAAATGCCGGCGCCGCCCGACAGCATGTAGAGATCGACGTGGTTGAAGCCGCCCGTCGCCATGCGCACCCGCACCTCGCCCGGCCCGGGCTCGGGCATCGGCATCTGGCCGATGGTGAGGTTGTCGAGGCTCTCGTAGCCTTCCAGATAAACCGCGCGCATGCTCTCCCTTGCCCCCGATGAGTCCTTCCCCGGCGGCTTTGGTTATCGCCACCACGCCGGAGAGGCGCAACAAAATTCTCGCAGCGACGGCGCAACCTAACTATCCTGCCGGAGCGGGAACGCCAAGGAGCCTTCGTGATGGACCGGAAGAGCCCGGGAGCCGACATCGACGCCACCGTCGCCTCCACCGAGGCGCTGATCGCCTGGGCGGCCGGGCTGGAATTGGCGGACATACCGGAGGCCACGATGCGCCGCGCCGCGCTGGTTCTGTGCGACGATCTGGCCGCCATCATAGCGGCGCGCGAGGAGCCCGAAGTGGCGCGCCTGCAGGAGCAAATCCTGGCCGGCCCAAAATCCGAGGAAGCCACTGTTTTCCGGGGCGGCCGGCCGCGCACCGACCGCTATTCGGCCGCGGTCGCCAACGGCGCCGCCGCCGATTGGTGCGAGTTGGACGAGGGCTACCGCAAGACCACCTGCCACGGCGGGCTGTGCACCCTGCCGGCGCTTCTGGCCGAGGCCGAGGCGGCGGATATGAATGTACGCGACGTGTTGCGGGCGCTGGTCGTCGGCTACGAAGTGGTGACGCGCTTCGCCCGCGGCTTCGCCTTCGAGGGGTTGGTGCTGCATCCGCACGCGACGTTCGCCGCCGTCGGCGCGGCCGCTGCCGTGGCGGCGGCGCGGCGGGTCTCCGGCGAACATTTCCTCGGCGCCGTCAGCAGTGCTTCGACCATGGTGGCGCCGGGGCCCTACAACCACGCGGTCCAGGGCGCCCTGGTGCGCAACGTGTGGGCCGCCACCGGCGCCTGGGTGGGTCTGCGCAGCGTCGACTGGTCCGGCTTCGGCATTACCGGCATGGCCGCCTCGCCCTACCACGTGTACGTCGAGGGGCTGGGCGCCGAGCCCAGGCCCGGGGAGCTGACCGCCGGGCTCGGCGCCGAGTGGGCGATCGAGGACGGCTACCACAAGATCCACGCCTGCTGCCAATTCGCCCACTCGGCCGTCGACGCGATCGGCGATCTGCTGGCGGCGGCGCCCGGCATCGACGCCGCCGCCGAACTCGACCGCATCGTCGTCGAGACCAGTTGGCGCGGCCTGACCCTCGACAATGCCGAACCGGCCACCAGCCTGGCGGCCAAATTCTCGCTGCCGCACATCGCCGCCGCCGCCTCGATATTGGGCCACGCCGGGGCCGAGGCGTTCGCCGCCGCCCGGCTCGACGATCCCGGGATCGCCGGCCTCAGGGCCAGGGTCGAACTCAAGCCCTTCGAGCCCGAACTGCCCGCGCCCAACGACCGCCCGGCGCGCGTCACCTGGCTGTTCAAATCGGGAGAGCGCCGCGTATCCGAATGCCTTTCCGCGCGCGGCGGCCCGGACCGGCCGTTTTCGCCGCAAGAAATCATGGCCAAGCTCGCCGGCATCGCCGCGCCCGTCTATCCTTCCCTGCCGCCGCTGGCCGAGGCGCTGATCGATCTCGACCCGGCGATCCTGGAGTGCGGCTGGGAGAACGTCGTGGCGCGCCTGACCGGCGCCAACGCTTGATCGCCGGCGGCGCTTCCGGGGCCGCGGGGACGCCGGTTCGGTCGGTCGAGGCGCCAAAGTAGCCACGAAGCCGATACCAATCCCGGCAAATCGAACGTCTGCTGGATCGACACGGCTATCCCGGCCGCTCCGGCCGGAATCGCTCGCCTAGTCGATTTCACTCCTGTAGCCTTGGTGTCGTCGGCGAACTGATCGGAGCGACTGACGGTTTTCCGCCCGGGTCGGGCGGCGATCATGCGACGTCGCGGTGCCGTGATCATGATGTGGGCCAGACAAATGGTTTCGGGATCGAGAAGGAAACAGCGCTTTCATTTCGTCATGATCAAACCGTCGCACTACGACAGCGACGGCTATGTCATCCAATGGTGGCGCTCCGCGATGCCATCGAATTCCCTGGCGCAGCTCTTTGGGCTGGCTTCGGACTGCGCCAACAGACGTGTCCTGGGCGACGATTTCGAGTTGGAACTTACCGCCCTGGACGAAACCAACACGCGTATCAATGTGCGGAAGATCGTAGCGCGGATCCGCCGGGACGCCGGTGGTCTGGTCGGCCTCGTCGGCGTCCAGTCGAACGAGTTTCCCCGCGCCCTCGAGCTTGCGCGACAATTCCGCGCTTGCGGCCTGCCGGTGTGCATGGGCGGGTTTCATCCAAGCGGTTGCCTGGCCATGCTGTCCGACATTCCACCGGATCTTCAGGAAGCGCTCGATATCGGCGTATCGCTTTTCGCGGGCGAAGCCGAAGGCCGCCTTGAACAGGTACTGATCGACGCGTGGCGCGGCCAGATGCCGCCGATCTACAATTACATGAACGACCTGCCGGGCCTTGAAGACGCGGAGACGCCAATTCTTCCCGTCCGCAGGGTCAAGCGGACCGTCGAGGCCCAGACCAGCTTCGACGCCGGCCGTGGCTGCCCGTTCCAATGCAGCTTCTGCACGATCATCAACGTCCAGGGACGCAAGTCGCGGTATCGGAGTGCCGATGACGTCGAACGGTTGGTTCGCGCGAACCTGGAACAGGACGTCCGCCGCTTCTTCATCACCGACGACAACTTCGCCCGCAACAGGAACTGGGAAGCGATCCTCGACCGCCTGGCATTGATAAAGGAACAGAGCGACGTTGCAATCAAATTCACCATCCAGGTGGACACTCTGTGCCATCTGATCCCCGGCTTCATCGAAAAAGCACGCCGGGCTGGCGTGAATCGCGTGTTCATTGGGCTCGAGGCCATCAATCCGGAAAACCTCACGGCGGCGAACAAGCGCCAGAACCGGATCACCGAATACCGGAAGATGCTGCAGGCCTGGAAGGACATAGGCGCCGTGACCTATTGCGGCTATATCCTGGGATTCCCGAAGGATACGCCGCGGCGGATCCTGCGCGACATCGAGATTATCAAGCGCGAGTTACCGATCGACCTGCTCGAATTCTTCTGCCTGACCCCGCTTCCCGGTTCGGCGGATCACCAGGATCTTTATCGGCGCGGGGTCTGGATGGATCCCGACCTCAACAAATACGACTTGGAACATGTGACCGCCAACCATCCGCTGATGTCGAAGGACGAATGGCAGGACATCTACCACCGGGCCTGGGACGCCTACTACACGCCGGAGCACGTCGAGACCATCCTGCGCAGGGCCGCCGCGCGCGGTATGAGCGTGGGCAAGATGGTGGTCCTGCTCTACGAATTCTACGTCAGCGTCTCCGTGGAACGGCTTCACCCGCTGCAAAGCGGGTTGTTCCGGCGCAAGATTCGGACGACTCGACGCCCCGGACTGCCGATCGAGAATCCGCTGCGCTTTTATCCGAAACGGCTGTCGCAGATCGTATCGACGAACGCGCGCTATGTGGCGCTCGCCCTGAAATATCGTCGCATCTACAAGCGGGTCAAACGCGATCCGGACCGGCGTGATTACGTCGATCAGGCTTTGACACCCGTGAAGGAAGCGGAGTTGAGCCGATTGGAGATATTTACGGGCAGCGGGGCCGCGCGGCGAGCGGTCGACAGGCGGCCTCGAAAAGCCGCGGAATTTGAAGCCGAAGAGCGGCACCCGTAGCCAATCGCCAGGGAATACGCCCACGAAATCGCACGGGATCGGAACGTCGATCGAATTCATTCGTTCGTGTTCGGGCGATCGTGGGGAATGCGGCGCGATCGTTCGGATTTTCCGCGATCGCTTGGCGAGGGCGGCCTTTCCTACAACAGCCCCAGGCTCTTGAACGAGGCGTGGTCGTCGTGGCCGATGACGATGTGGTCGTGCAGGGCGATGCCCAGCTTCTCGGCCGCTTCCTTGACCTCGCGGGTCATCTCGATGTCGGCGTTCGACGGCGTCGGGTCGCCGCTCGGGTGGTTGTGCACCATGATGATCGCCGAGGCTCCGAGGTCGAGCGCGCGCTTGACCACCTCGCGCGGATAGACCGGCGCGTGGTCGATCGTGCCCTTGTTCTGAACCTCGTCGGCGATCAGCATGTTCTTGCGGTCGAGGAATAGCAGCCGGAACTGCTCGGTCTTGCTGTAGGCCATGCTGGCCCGGCAATAATCCAGGACCTTCTGCCACGAGGCGATGACCGGGCGCTCCATCGCGGCCTCGCGCGCGAGCCTGAGGGCGGCGGCCCGCACCGTCTTGAGCGCGACCAATGCGGATTCGCCGATTCCGTCTATCTCCATGAGCTCGGCGGGCTCGGCGCTGATCACGCGGGAAAAGTCGCCAAAGCGCTTTAACAGGCGCTTGGCCACCGGTTTCATGTCGCGCCGCGCCTGCGCCTGGGTCAACAGGAGCTCCAGCAATTCGTAATCGGGCAGCGCGTCGCCGCCGGATTTGAGAAACCGTTCGCGGAGCCGCGCGCGGTGGCCCACATGGTCGGGCTTGTCACCCCTGGGCGGAGCCGGCGGCCGCGCCATCGCGGCGGCTCAAATATAGGGCGGGCGGTCGTACCCCGCCGGCGACAGCGTGAAGATCTCGTGGCCGTCCTCGGTGACGCCGATCGAATGCTCGAACTGGGCCGAGAGACCCCGGTCCTTGGTCACCGCCGTCCAGCCGTCCTCGAGGATTTTCACCTCGTAGCCGCCGGTGTTGATCATCGGCTCGATGGTGAAGAACATGCCGGCGCGGAGCGTTATTCCGTCGCCGGGATCGCCGTAATGCAGGACGCTGGGCGCGTCGTGAAACACCCGGCCCAGACCGTGGCCGCAGAAATCCCGAACCACGGAATATCGCCGCGACTCGGCGAAGCTCTGGATGGCGTGGCCGATATCGCCGAGGCTGGCGCCGGGGCGCACGGCCTCGATCCCGCGCATCATCGCCTCGTAGGTCGCGTCGACCAGCCGCCGCGCCTTCACGCCGAGCTTGCCGATTGGGAACATCCGGCTCGAATCGCCATGCCAGCCGTCGACGATGGGCGTGACGTCGATGTTGACGATATCGCCGTCCTTGAGCCGCTTGTCGCCGGGGATGCCGTGGCAGACCACGTGGTTGACCGAGGTGCAGATCGACTTGGGAAAACCGCGGTAGTTGAGCGGCGCCGAGACCGCGCCACGGGCGGCGACGAAATCGCGGCACAGCACGTCGAGCTCGTCGGTGCTCGCTCCCGGTTTCACGTACGGGGTGATGAAATCGAGGGTTTCGGCGGCCAGGCGTCCGGCCTTGCGCATCGCCTCGAACTCGGCCGGACCGTGAATCTTGATCGCGGTCCTGCCTTCGTCGAAGGGGTCGAGGATGTCCATATTGTTCATGGGCCGGTCACACGCAGTCTGATTCGCACGAACCTTCTCCAATTGGGGCGTCACGGCACCAGCGGCAAGGTCCGGTCCAATTCAATGGCCTCCGGGCTGAGTTTGCAAGCGTAGCACAGCGCCTCGACCCCGGCGGCCCGGGCCGCTTCGAACGCCGCATTATAGGTGGGGTCGATGTCGGCGGCGAGGCGAAAGCAGTCGCAATCCTGGCGCTGGACCAGGTAGAACATCACCGCGCGGGCGCCCTGGGAGGCCATGCCGGCGAGCTCGGCCAGATGCTTGGCGCCCCGTTTGGTCACCGAATCCGGAAACTCGGCCAGGCCCCGTGGCCCTTCCGGCCCGCGCTTCAGGTGGACGTTCTTGATTTCGACGTAGCATTCGGGCCTGCCGGGCGATTCCAGCAGCAGGTCGATGCGCGAATTGCGGCCGTACTTCACCTCGCGCCGGGCCGATTCGTAGCCCGCCAGTTCGGGAACCGCACCCGCGGCGACGGCTTCGGCGACCAGGGCGTTGGGATGTTGGGTGTTGATCCCGACCAGCCCGGCGCCGACGCGAATCATCTCGAAGGTGTATCCGAGTTTGCGCTTGGGGTTGCGCGCGGGCGACAGCCAGACCTCGGAGCCCGG
>CBDVDY010000150.1:0-6904 GCA_965372875.1 uncultured Alphaproteobacteria bacterium
TGCGGCATCAAGGTGCACCTCGAGGACGGCGCGCTCCGCTACATCGAGGGCAATAGAGACCACCCCGTAAACAAGGGCGTGCTGTGCGGCAAGGGAGCCGCCGGCATCATGCATCAGCATTCGCCGGCGCGCCTGTCCAAGCCGTTGAAGCGGACCGGCCCGCGCGGCAGCGGCGAATTCACCGAGATCGAGTGGGACGAGGCGCTCGACATCGCCACCGCCTGGCTGGCCGAGGCCCGGACCAGCGACCCGCGCCGGCTGGCCTTCTTTACCGGCCGCGACCAGAGCCAGTCGCTGACCTCGTGGTGGGCGCAGCAGTTCGGCACGCCCAACTACGCCGCCCATGGCGGCTTCTGCTCGGTCAACATGGCGGCCGCCGGCATCTACACCCTGGGCAGCGCGTTCTGGGAATTCAGCGAGCCGGACTGGGAGCACACAAAATATCTGATGATGTTCGGCGTGGCCGAGGACCACGACAGCAACCCGATCAAGATCGGCCTCGGCAGGCTCAAGGGGCGGGGGGTCAAATTCGTTTCGGTCAATCCGGTCAAGACCGGCTATTCCGCCATCGCCGACGAATGGCTGGCGATCGATCCCGGCGCCGACGGTTTGTTCGTGCTGGCGCTGGTGCACGAGCTGTTGCGGGCCGGCAAGGTGGATGTCGAGTATCTGCGCCGCTACACCAACGCCGGCTGGCTGGTGCTCGACGATCCCGGCGGCGCGGATGACGGCCGCTTCGCCCGCGACGGCGAGGGAAGGGTACTGTGCTGGGACGCGCAACGCGCGGCACCCGGCGATGCCCTGGCGGCCGACGCGGCGCCATCGCTGAAGGGGGAATACACGCTCCCCGACGGGCGCCGCGCCCGGCCGGTCTTCCAGCTTCTGGCCGAGCGTTATCTCGACAAACAATACAGCCCCGGCGCGGTGGCCGGGCGGGTCGGGCTGTCGGCGGATACCATCCGCCGCATCGCCGCCGAGCTGGCGCACGCCGCCTTCGAACAGGAGGTTGTGATCGAGCAGCCCTGGACCGACTGGGCCGGCCGGCGCCACGAGCGCATGATCGGCCGGCCGGTCAGCATGCACGCCATGCGCGGGATATCGGCGCATTCGAACGGCTTCCACACCTGCCGCGCGATCCACTTGCTGCAAATCCTGTTGGGCTCCATCGATACGCCGGGCGGCATGCGCTACAAGCCGCCCTATCCCAAGAAGCTGAGCGCGCTGCCGAAACCGAGCGGGCGGCCCGGCGAGGTGGCGCCGGACACGCCGCTGCCCGGCCCGCATCTCGGCTTCCCGGCCGGGCCCGAGGATCTGCTGATCGACGATGGCGGCAGGCCGCAGCGCATCGACAAGGCATTCTCGTGGGACGCCCCGCTGGCCGTGCACGGCATGATGCACACGGTCATCGCCAACGCCTGGAAGGGCGACCCGTACCCGATCGACACCCTGTTCATGTACATGGCCAACATGGCCTGGAATTCGTCGATGAACATCGCCGACACCATTGCCATGCTGACCGACAAGGACGAGGAAACCGGCGACTACAAGATTCCCCGGATCATCTATGCCGACGCGTTTTATTCCGAGACCGTCTCCTATGCCGATCTGATCCTGCCCGACACCACCTATCTGGAGCGCTGGGACTGCGTCTCGCTGCTCGACCGGCCGATCTGCGACGCCGACGGCGTGGCCGACGCGATCCGCCAGCCGGTGCTCGAGCCCGACCGCGACGTGCGGCCGTTCCAGGACGTGTTGCTCGACCTCGGCGCGCGGCTGGGCCTGGCCGGCATGGTCGACGAAAACGGCGCTGCGAAATACCCGGGCGGTTACGCCGACTATCTGGTCAACCACGAGCGCCGCCCCGGCATCGGCCCGCTGGCGGGCTGGCGCGGCACGGACGGCGACCAGCACGGCCGCGGCGAGCCCAACCCGGACCAGCTCGAGCGCTACATCGAAAACCAGTGCTTCTGGCGCCAGGAGCTGGCGCCGGAGCGGAAATATTTCCGCCACGTCAACCGCGACTATCTGCGCTATGCCCGCGAAATGGGTTTCGTGCTCGACGAAGCGCCGATCATCTTCCAGCTCTACAGCGAGGAGATGCAGAATTTCCGCCTCGCGGCGCGGGGCCACGGCGCGGTCCAGCCGCCCGACGACAGGCGCGCCGGCGTCGAGAAATATTTCGACCCGCTGCCGATCTGGTATCCGCCGTTCGAGGACGAAATCGCCGGCGCCGACGCCTATCCCCTGCACGCCATCACCCAGCGGCCGATGGCGATGTACCATTCGTGGGGCTCGCAGAACGCCTGGCTGCGGCAAATCCACGCCAGCAACCGCCTCTTCGTGCCCCGGGAGGCGGCCGAACCGCTCGGCGTCAACGACGACGACTGGATCTGGCTGGTCAGCCGAGTCGGGCGCATCAAGGTACAGGTCCGGCTGATGGAAGGGGTCAACCAAAACACCGTCTGGTCGTGGAACGGCATCGGCAAGCGGGAAGGGGCCTGGAACCTCGGACCCGGCGTTCCCGAGGCCAGGCGCGGCTTCCTGCTCAACCATTTGATCGACGATGCGCTGCCGGCGGGCGGCGACGGAAGCCGCCGAGCCGGTTCCGATCCGGTTACCGGCCAGGCCGCGTGGTACGATTTGCGGGTGCGCATCGAGAAGCTGGCTGAAGGCGAGGCCGAAGAGACGGCGCCGCAATTCGCCGCGCTCTCGCTGCCGCCGGGCCTGCGGGCGCGGCCGAAAATCCTGCGCTACGGCGCTTCCTTCCGCAAGGCGCGGGGCGGCTGAGATGACCAGCCTGCCCGCGACCCCGCCGGCCAAGCGCCTGGGCCTGGTCATCGACCTCGATATCTGCGTCGGCTGCCATGCCTGCGCGGTCGCCTGCAAGGAATGGAACTCCGGCGGCTACCACGCGCCGCTGACCGACCAGCGCCCCTACGATGCCGATCCCGACGGCATCTGGTTCAACCGCGTCCACACCTTCGAGGCGGGCCGGGGGCCGGACGGCCGGGTCGTGCATTTCCCCAAATCGTGCCTGCATTGCCAGGACGCGCCGTGCGTCACGGTCTGCCCGACCGGCGCCTCCTACAAGCGCGCCGACGACGGCATCGTGCTGGTCGAGGAAGACAAATGCATCGGCTGCCAGCTCTGCGCCTGGGCCTGCCCCTACGGCGCGCGCGAATTCGACGGTGATGCCGGGGTGATGAAAAAATGCACCCTGTGCATCGACCGCATCTACAACGAAAACCTCGAGGAGGCCGATCGGCTGCCGGCCTGCGTCTCGACCTGCCCGGCCTCGGCCCGGCATTTCGGCGATCTCGCCGATCCCGAATCCGAGGTTTCGAAACTGACGGAAGCGCGCGGCGGCTTCGATCTGTTGCCGGAAATGCGCACGCGGCCGGTCAACAAGTACCTGCCGCCCCGGCCGCGCAAGAATACGCCGGGTGCCACGGGGGCGCCGGCGGCGCTGGAGCCGGCGGCGGGAGGGTTCCTGGCGTGGGTCGACGATCTCCTGTCGTCATGAGGTAGCGGTGCGACCGGCCTATTCGATCATCCTGTTCACCACCCTGTCCGGCCTCGGCTACGGCTTGCTGGCGCTGCTCGGGCTCTCGGCGGCGGCCGGCATGGTGCCGCCCGGCCGCTGGCTCGGCCTGGCCGGGCTGGGGCTGGCGCTCGGGCTGATCGTCGCCGGCTTGCTGTCGTCCACCTTTCATCTCGGCCATCCGCAGCGCGCCTGGCGGGCGCTCTCCCAGTGGCGTTCGTCGTGGCTGTCGCGCGAGGGCGTGCTGGCGCTGGCGACCTTCGCGCCGGCCGGGGCGTTCGCCGTCGGCTGGGTGTATTTCGGATCGCTCTCGGGTGCGTGGGCTTTGTGCGGCGCGCTGGCGGCGGTGGGTGCCGTGCTGACGGTCTATTGCACTTCGATGATCTACGCCTCGATCCGGGCGGTGCCGCGCTGGCACACTGTCTGGGTGCCGCTGAATTACCTGTCGCTGGCGCTGATGAATGGGGCGTTGTCGTTCGCCGCCCTGATGGCCGCGTTCGGCCTCGAAAGTCCGGCGGCGGGCGTGCTGGCCGCCGCGGCCGTGGCCCTGGCCTGGGCGCTGAAAGCCGCCTACTGGCGCGCCACCGACTTTGAGCCGCCGGCCAGCAGCGCCGCCACGGCCACCGGCCTCGGCGCGTTCGGCACGGTGCGTCTGCTCGACCCGCCGCACACGGAGGAGAATTATCTCCAGCACGAGATGGGCTTCCGCATCGCCCGCAAGCACGCAAGCAAGCTGCGCCGCATCGCGATCTTGTGCGCTTTCGTCCTGCCGCTGGCGCTCAGCCTCGCCGCGCTCGCCGTCGCCGGCGCGCTCGCCGCGATCCTGGCCGCTGCGGCGGCCCTGCTGGCGATCCTGGGCACCCTGGTCGAACGCTGGCTGTTCTTCGCCGAGGCCAAACACGCCGTCAGCCTCTATTACGGCGGCGGTTCGGCGGAAGGCATGCGCGGGCGGGTTTGAAACCCGCCCCTACATATTTACATCCCCGGCGCCACACTCGCCGCCCTCGTGACACCGGCATGTAGGGGCGGGTTTCAAACCCGCCCGCGTCCCCGACCCGTCACCCGCCGGCCGAGCGCAACCGGAATGTAGGGGCGGGTTTCAAACCCGCCCCCACCCGAAAATTCAGGCGACCGATTCCGCCTTGCCGCTGGCGGCGGAGCGGGTGATCGCCTCCAGCACGGCGATGTTGTGCAGGTTCTCGGCCGCCGTGAAGGGGTAGGCGGCGCGCCCGGCGATGGCGTCGGCGAAGGCTTCGAAATTGATCCGCACCGTGTCGACCCACTCAAAGGCGCGCGTCTCGGGTGCTTCCTCGCCGCGGCAGATTGTCAGCGAGACGGGGCCGGCTGTGTCGGGGTGGGTCTCGTGGCGCGCCTCGGCCCAGCGCTCGGAGCCTTGCACCAGGAGGCGGGTATAGCGCGGCGTCGCCATGACGGCGTTGAGATACCCGGTCAGGCCGCCGCGGAAGCGCAGCAGGACCGAGACCACGTCGCCGCCCTCCCAGCCGAGGCTCCGCCGCGCGGTCAGCGCGTATACGGATTCGATTTCGCCGAACATATGAATGAACGCGTCGGTCATGTGCACCCCGGTGCCGGTCATGCCCGCCGGCGGCTGCCCCGCTCCCGAGGCGGCGCGCCAGTTGGACGGGTCGAGGCCGGTGAGCCGGTCGTGGCAGTAGTTCGCCTCGACGTGCATGAGGGTGCCCAATGCGCCCGAATCGGCCAGCCGCTTGATCTCGGCCAGCGCCGGCTCGAAGCGGCGCTCGTGGCCGATGCCGAGGATTACGCCCGCCGCGCTGCAGGCCGCGATGGCGCGCTCGGCGCCGGCCCGGCTGAGCGCCAGCGGCTTCTCGCAGAAGACGTGTTTGCCGGCGGCGGCGGCGATCACCTGCGCCTCGTGCAGCGCTTGCGGGGTGGCCAGGACGATGGCCTCGACGCTCTCGTCGGCCAGTATGTCGGCCATATCCTGGTGCAGCGGCAGGGCATGTTCGGCGGCGAAGGCGGCGGCGGCTTGCGGCTCGGCATCGACGGCCCGGGTCAGCCGGATCGAATCCGAGCCGGCCAGGCTGCGCACGATGTGCCGGCCCCACCAGCCGAGCCCGATGATCGCCGCGTTGATCGTTTGGTCGTTGCCCATGCGTTACTTCTTGCGCGGGACCGTGGGCCGGGTCAATGCCGGGCCGCCCGGCGGGCACGTACGGGCGGGTTTCAAACCCGCCCCTACCTGCGCCCATCCTCGACCCTCACCCTGCCGCTTTCGCGGGTTCCGACTTCGCTCCTCGACGGGGGCCGGTGTGCCTAATCGGCCACTCCGTCGCGTTCCCGCAGCAGGCTGCGCACGGCGCGCCACAGGGTGATCGCATCCCACAGTCCGGGCGCCCCGATATCGGCGTGCATGAGGTTGTCGACCAGATAGAGAAGCGCCTTGCCCTTTGGTACGGCGGCGGCGAGCCGGGCGCTTTCGGTATAGGGGATGATGGAATCGTCGCGCCCGTGCACCAGGATCAGCCGCGTCCCCATGCTGCGCAAATCCCGGCGGCTCGGGTCCAGGGCTTCGATCTCGCGCCGCACATTCGCCGGCAGCCGCGCCACCAGCGCCGGGACGCGCTCGGGCGATCGGTTGACCACGACCGCGTGCACCGCCTTGCCCTCGGGGCCCAGGGCGCCGGCCAGATCGCCGATGGGCGCGCCGCGCTTGGCCAGCCGGCGCCGCGCCATCTCCCGCAACAGGGCGCGGTCGTGCGCGTCCTCGATGCGGTCGGCGTTGCTGAGGACGAACAGCCACTTGCCGAAAATGTTGGGAATGGCGTGGCGCCAGGTTGCGTCGTCCCGTTCGCGGTAATAGCCCGTGGTGAAGAAGGTGATCACCTGCAGCGAATCGTGATAGCCGCCGATGCCGACCACGAACGTCACCCGGCCCGGTGGCCGCGCCGCCAGCGCCGCCATGAGCGCCGGCCCGACGGCGTAGGAGATGGCGGCGATGCCCAGGGGGCGGGGCCCGGAAGGCGCCGGGCGCTCGGCCAGGTAGGCTGCGGCGTCGCCGATGTGGCTTATGTCCGCCCGGGTGATGCGCTGCGCCCTGAGGTTGGGCATGTCCGGCACCAGCACCGCGAAGCGGGCGCGGGCCAGGGTGTTGGCGAAGGCAACCAGGCGCGGGTCGTCGCGCCCCGCCGGCGCCACCCCCGGCACCAGCACCAGCGCCGCGAGGGCGCCCTCGTCGCCGCCCGGCCGGTACAAATCGGCCAGATAGTCGCGCCCGTCGATGCGGTAGGCGATGGCCTGGCGCCGGGGCGCCGGCGTCTCGTTCTTCAGCACGCTCGGCCCGGCGCCGGCGGAAATATCCTGGAGCACGCGGATCGCCTCGAT
>CBDVDY010000151.1:0-6900 GCA_965372875.1 uncultured Alphaproteobacteria bacterium
TGTGCCGGCGGCGCTTCCACCGGGCCGCCAGGCGCCACCGGACGCGCGGCGAACTGTCCCGAACTCATCAGCCGGTCGTACATCACGATCGCCCCGGCAACGCCGACATTGACGCAGAATTGCGTCGGAATTTTGACCACGTGATCGCACAATTCCGCCAGTTCGGGCGACAGGCTGCCGCGCTCGGGCCCCATCACATAGGCGGCGCAACGCGGGTGGCGGAAGCTCGGCAATTCCGCCGCCTCGTCCAAAAGCTCGACACCGACCAGCTCGCACCCCTCGGGCAGCGCCAGCGACCGCACGTCTTCGAACGCGTGGTAGGGCACGCTGGAAGGCGTGTCCGAAGTGTCGGCATGGCCGCCCTCGCGCCGCGAATAGACCGCGCCGACGGTGAAGATGAAGCTGGCCCCGAAGGCGTGCGCCGAGCGGAACAGATTGCCCGCGTTCATCTGCTTGCTCAGCCCCTCGACGCCGATGCCGAAATATCCGCGCATGGGCGAAACTTGCAACGGCGGGCGCCGCGAGGCAAGGTGTTTCGGCCCCCGATTTCCGTGAATTTCCCCCTGAAACCCCCAATGTCCCGGCCCGCCAGTCCCGATCCGATCCGAGAGAGCCACGGCGCGCCCGCCGCCAACCCCGTGCTGGTCGAGGTGACGCGCGGCGCGGCGGTCGAAAACCGCCACCGGGGCGCGGTGGCGGTGGTGGATGCGGGCGGACGAATCATCCACGCGTGGGGCGATGTCTCGCGGCCGATCTATCCGCGTTCGTCGATCAAGGCGCTGCAGGCGCTGGCCCTGCTCGAATCGGGGGCCGCCGAGGCCTTCGGGGTGAGCGATTCCGAGCTGGCGCTGGTCTGCGCTTCCCACAACGGCGAGCCCCGGCACGTTGAGATCGCCGGGGCCTGGCTGGCGCGGCTCGGGCTCGGCGCCGACGATCTGGCCTGCGGGCCGCAGCCGCCGCGCGGGCCCAAGGGAGGACCGGGCGCGGCGGCGCTCGCCAAGGCGGGCGGCAAACCCACGCGCCTCCTCAACAATTGCTCGGGTAAACACGCCGGCATGCTGTGCCTGGCCAGGCATCTGGGCGCGCCAACGAAAGGCTATGAACGACTCGATCATCCGGTCCAGCAACTGATCCGAACCATCCTGAGCGAGATGACCGGCGTCGATCACGCCGCCGCTCCCGTCGGAATCGATGGTTGCGGCCTGCCGACCTACGCGGCGCCGCTGGCCGGTATCGCGCGCGGCTTGGCGCGCCTCGCCGCGCCCGACGGGCTGCCGTCCGCGCGCGCCGCCGCCGCAAGGCGCCTGCGAAAGGCGGTGGCGGCCGAGCCGTTCCTCGTCGCCGGCACGGCGCGCTGCTGCACCTCGGTGATGGAGGTCGCGGGAGCGGCCGCGTTCGTCAAGGTCGGCGCCGAGGGCGTCTATGTCGCGGCGCTGCCCGGGCTCGGCCTCGGCCTCGCGCTCAAGATCGACGACGGCGCCGTCCGCGCGGCCGAGGTGGCCCTGATCGCGCTGTTGCGCTATCTAGGGGTGCTCGACAAGGCCGGTCGCAAGCGGCTCGCGCCCTTCGCCGAGCCCGAGATAACCAACTGGGCGGGCTTGGCGACCGGCTTCATGCGCGCCGCGCCGGGCTGGCCCGAATGAATCGCCGCCGGGATTATTCCGACGACAACGAACAGGAGATATGATGCGCGCCGTACTCTGCAAATCCTGGGGCGAGCCCGAGAAGCTGATTGTCGAGGAGGTGCGCGCGCCCGCGCCCGGCCCGGACGAGGTGCGCCTGCGCGTGCACGCCTGCGGCATCAATTTCGGCGACGTGCTGATGGTGCAGGGCAAGTACCAGGTCAAACCCGCCTTCCCCTTCACGCCCGGTTTCGAGATCGCCGGCGAGGTGCTCGAATGCGGCGAAGAGGTGACGGGCCGGGCGCCCGGCGACCGGGTGATCGGCTTTCCCCTGCATGGCGGCTATGCCGAGCAGGCGGTGGTCCGCGCCGACGGCATCGTGCCGATCCCCGATGCCATGGATTACGTCTCGGCCGCCGCCTTTCCCGTCGCCTACGGCACCTCGCACGTCGCCCTGGCGCGCTGCGGGCGGCTCGCGGAGGGCGAGACGCTGCTGGTCATGGGCGCCGCCGGCGGCGTCGGCCTGACCGCGATCGAGATCGGCAAGACCATGGGCGCCATCGTGATCGCCGCCGCCGGCGGGCCGGATAAGCTCGAAATCGCCAAACAGCACGGCGCCGATCACCTGATCGATTACGATTCCGAGGATTTGCGCGCCCGGATCAGGGAGCTCACCGACGGGCGCGGCGCCGATGTGATCTACGATCCGGTGGGCGGAGATTATTTCGATACCGCGCTCAGGTGCCTCGCCTGGGAGGGCCGGATACTGGTCATCGGCTTCGCCAGCGGCCGGATTCCCGAGATTCCGGCCAACCGGCTGCTGCTCAAAAGCGCCCAGGCGATCGGCGTCTATTGGGGCGCCTATCGGCAGAACGACCCGTCGGTGATCGTCGATTCGTTCGAGACGCTGATGGGCTGGTACGAAGAGGGCAAGCTGAAGCCGCACGTCTCGCATACCTTCGACATCGCCGATGTGGGCGAGGCCATGCGCATGCTGCTCGAACGCCGCTCGACCGGCAAGGTGGTGCTGACCACCGGGGCGGATTAAGGGCGGGCCGCATTTACGGGCTGGCTGGTTCGCGGATTGGTTCCGGATACAGGCTCGAATGAAAGGCCGGCAAACGGACGCCGGTCAACGATGTACATCCCCGGCACAGGCCGCTGAAAATTGCGCCCACCTGTTGCCTACGCTTTTCCCTTAGCTCGGTAGTCCAAATTTCCTCGATCGTCTGGGTGGATATGTCGCCCAGGCATTCGACAAGATTGGCATCCATGAAACATGTCGGAACACGGCCGTCCCAATGGATCGTGAAGCCGTTCCAGAGGAAAGTGCATGGGTTTTGACGTTCCGCGTGATGCACGTCGCTGCCTTGTCCATTCAACTGGGTCTGCGCGACATCGTCCCGCAAGCCGGCCCAATTGTGCATGGTCACCAATTTGTACTCATACCCGTTCGCGCCGCACCAGGCGACAAACGGCGCGACTTCGTTTTCGTTGATATCCGGCACGATCTGGTAGGCGAGTTCCACTCGGACGCGCAGTCCGTTCCCGCGAACGTAGTCGTACAGTTTTTCGATTCCACGCTTCGTGGTCTCGAACACGCCGCCCACCCGTATCTTGGCGTAGGTCTCCTGGCTCATGGCGTCCACATCCACGCCGATGTTGGTCAAGCCCGAGTCCGCGAGCCGCCGATAGTTGTCATTGTGGAGCAGCAACTGGCCGTTGGTGAACAGAAGGGAATTGCGAAGTCCCTTTTGCGCGGAATATTCCAGCTTCTTGAACAGTCCCTTATCGACCATCGACTCTCCGATGCCGTAATAATGGATAAAGGCGTGGGGCTGCTTCTCGGTGATCTCGTCGATTATTTTGCGATACAGATCGAAGCCCATTACGCCGCGCGCTCGTTCCATTCGAACCCGTGCGCAAAACGTGCAGTCCAGGTTACAGTTGTTGGTTATCTCCAGATAGAATTCGTAGGGGAACGCTTCGATGTGGTCGAAGTAGGCGCGCGACAGTTCGTCGTCCGTTTCGCGGTCGGTAACGGGGAAATCGAACGCGCCACGGCTGTACTGCCATACCGAAGACAGCGCGTGTTGCTGCAGCCGGTCCATGAAGAACGGCACGATCCCTTTCGCCCGCAGGTGGGCCTGCCATGTCCTGTTGGTACTTTTCATCGCCAGCCGTCCGTTCGTTGGTCACGTTCACGGTATTGGGTCGGTGATCGTCGCGAAGTCGGTATTCGGTTCGTGTATCCGGTCCTCTCCCCAGAACAGCGCCAGCGCACCACGCTACCGCGTCACACCGCCCTGCCTGTTGGGAGCGGTAGGCTTTGGAAACTGGCGCGAACAATTCAGCTGATTATATGCACAAAATGTCGCATGGCGCTCTTGTTCTCTGTCACTCCGGCCGGCGTCTTGGCCGATATCGCCGCTACCCGGCGCCGGTCTCGCGCAGGTAATAGATCAGGTCGAGGGGCGGCGGCTCCTCGCCCGCCTGCGAGAGCAGGCTGTGCGTCTGGCCGCGGTGGTGGGTCTGGTGGTTGAAGACGTGGGTCAGCACGCGGTCGAGGCGCGTCCGGTGCCGCTCGCCGGCGACACTATCGTACTCGAGCGTCTCGCCGAGGCGCGCCGTGGTCAGGCCGCCGGCGATTCCGATGATGCGCGCGTCCTCGGCCGCCCGGGCAGCGGCGAGGCTGGTGAAATCCCGGTGCAGGATCTGGTCGAGAGAGGAAATGCCCTCGGTCCGCCTGCCCTCGACGCGGTCGAACCAGACAAGGTCGCCCAGCAGAATATGGTTCAGCGTGCCGTGGATCGAGCCGAAGAAGGCGGCCTCGCGCCGGTCGTGATAGGCCTCCTCGGACAGCGCGCGGCAGGCGCGGTACAGGCGCTCGTTGGCCCAGCCATTGTATTGCGCGAGCATCTGGAAATGTTCCGGCTCCATCGTCCGTCTCCTCGTGTCAGTCCGTAATTGCCGCTGCCGACTTCGCCGCGTTGCCCGACTGGCGCAGCACCAGCACGCTGCCGGCCAGCACCAGGGCCACGCCGGCCAGCGCCTCGCCGGTCCAGACGAACCCCTCGAACACGGTCGACAGCGCCAGCGCCACGACCGGCAGGGCCACGATCGCATAGGCGCCGCGTTCCGGGCCGATGCG
Organism: uncultured Alphaproteobacteria bacterium; assembly: GCA_965372875.1. Taxonomy (GTDB): domain Bacteria; phylum Pseudomonadota; class Alphaproteobacteria; order CBDVDY01; family CBDVDY01; genus CBDVDY01. Next base: position 4,774 of record CBDVDY010000151.1, read on the forward strand.
GCGGATCAGCGACAGGTAGGTCCAGAAGGCGACCGCCGAGGCGAGGATCGCCAGGAAGCCCAGCGATCCCATGTAGAGCGGCGCCGGGTCGAAGCTAAAGGGCAGGCCGCGCGCGAGCGCCAGCATCGTCATCGCCACCGCCCCGTACGCCATGCCCAGCGCGTTTGTCGGAATGATCGGCAGGCCGGCTTTCTGGTTGCGCACCGCCACCATGTTGCCGAGCGAGGACAGCGCGGTCGCCAAAAGGCTGAGGCCGACGCCCGTCATCGTGCCGCCCGCGAGGCCGAAGCCGGCGATCTCGGGCCGGAAGATCAGCGCGATGCCGGCGATCCCGACCGCCGCGCCGATCACCACGCGCGGGCGCACCGGATGGCCGAAGATGATCGCCGCGAACAGGATGTTGAAGAAAATGATGGTCGAAAAGATCACCGCCACCAGCCCGGTGGTCAGGAACGGCGTGGCGAAATAGAAAACCAGGTAGTTGAGGCCGAACAGAATGATTCCCTGGAGCGCGATGAAGCGGTGCTGCGCCGGGCTGAAGCGCAGCGAGCGTCCGCTCAACAGGCAAAAGCCGATGAGCGCCGCGGCGGCCAGGCCGAAACGGTAGACCAGCGAGACTTCCACCGGCACGATTCCAAGCTGGTATTTGATGGCGAGCCAGCTCGAGCCCCAGATGAGCACCGTCGCCAGAAAGTGGATTGCGGTCGGCATGGCCCCGCTGTTCTATCAGCTTGCGCCCGCGCCGGCCGCACGAAAAGCCGAGGCCAAAAGCGGCGGCCGTCCCGAACACCGACCAGGGAGAGGTGCCGGGACGGCCGCCGAATCCCCGGCGGGGGGCCAGGGTAGGGCTAGGCCCGCCAGAAGGGCTTGTCGAACTCGTGCTGGGCGTCGAGCCGGCTGATACCCAGATCCTTGAGCAGCCGGTCGTCGAGCGCCATCAGGCTGCGCCGCTGGCGCTGTCGCTCCTGCCAGTCGAGCAGGGTGTCGAAGAGGCGGCGCGCGACGTTGGCCAGATTCGTGCCCAGGGCGGGGCGATCGGCGGCGGCCGGCGCCATCTCGGCATAATTAACGTTTTGATAAGATATGTTCATGGTTTTTGCCATCTTTCCATCCTCCTGGGCCGTCGGCGCATTCGAATAAAGCGCCTAAATATCGGTGTCTTGCAGTGAAGGTATGCAAAAATTACCCTTCCCACAAACGATGCTTTCTCATATAATCGATTAGTATTTCTAATCCGAAACAGGCGAGAACGAACCCCAATGAGCCGCCGCCTGCCGCCGCTCAATGCCCTGCGCGCCTTCGAGGCCGCCGCCCGGCACCTCTCCTTCACCCGCGCCGCCGAGGAGTTGAACGTGACCCAGGCGGCGATCAGCCATCAGGTCAAGGCGCTGGAGGAGCGGCTGGGCGTGCGCCTGTTCCGGCGGCTGAACCGGGCGCTGCTGCTGAGCGAGGAGGGGCAGGGCTATCTGCCCCCGGTGCGCGACGCCCTCGACGCAATCGCCGTGGCGACCGAGCGGCTGGTGGCGCGCGACAAGTCGGGCGCGCTCACGGTCAGCGCGGCGCCCTCGTTCGCGGCAATGTGGCTGGTGCCGCGCCTGGTCCGTTTCCGCGAGGCGCATCCCGATATCGACGTGCGCATCAGCGCCGACGACAGATTGACGGATTTTGGGCGCGACGACGTGGACCTGGTGATCCGGTATGGCCGTGGCAAATATCCTGGACTCCACAGCATCCGCCTGATGACCGAGGACGTGTTTCCGGTGTGCGCTCCAATTCTGCTCGACGGACCGCATCCCTTGCGCGAGCCCGGAGATTTACGCCACCACACGCTATTGCACGACTATCCCATCGGCGCTGCCTCGGGCGAGGCGCTGGCCGACTGGCGCATGTGGCTATTGGCTGCCGGGGTCGCCGATGTTGATCCCGAGCGCGGGCCGGCCTTCAGCCACTCGAACCTGCTGTTGCAGGCGGCGATCGACGGGCAAGGGGTGGCGCTTGGCCGAACGCCGCTGGTGGCCGCCGAGATCGCCGCCGGACGGCTGCTCAAGCCGTTCGAGCTGGTGCTGCCGGCGGGCTTCGCCTATTTCATCGTCTGTCCGGAAGCCGCCGCCGAGCGGCCCAAGATCG
>CBDVDY010000152.1:0-6869 GCA_965372875.1 uncultured Alphaproteobacteria bacterium
GTGACCGGAGGACTTGACCGCAATGGGGCGAGACGGGATAACACCGCGGCCCCACCCGACGGGGCCGGGAGAGCTTACCCATGAACCGCATTTTCTCGGGCGTGCAGCCCAGCGGCGACCTGCATCTTGGCAACTATCTGGGCGCCATCCGCAATTTCGTGCGCCTGCAGGGCGACTACGACTGCATCTATTGCGTCGTCGATCTGCACGCCATCACCCTGCCGCAGGACCCGGCCGAGCTCAGGCACAAGACCCGCGAGGTGACCGCCGCCTACCTCGCCGCCGGCATCGATCCCAGGGCGCACATCATCTTCAACCAGAGCCAGGTCGCGGCGCACGCCGAGCTCGCCTGGATCTTCAATTGCGTGGCCCGGCTGGGCTGGCTCAACCGCATGACCCAGTTCAAGGAAAAGGCGGGCAAGAAGCGCGAGACCGCGTCGGTCGGGCTGTACAATTACCCGGTTCTGATGGCCGCCGATATCCTGGTGCACAAGGCCACGCACGTGCCGGTGGGCGAGGATCAGAAGCAGCATCTCGAGCTGGCCCGCGACATCGCGCAAAAGTTCAATCACGATTTCGGGGTGGAGTTTTTCCCGCTCACCGAGCCGCTGATTTTCGGCGAGGCGACGCGGGTGATGAGCCTGCGCGACGGCGCCAAGAAGATGAGCAAGTCCGACCCCTCGGACTATTCGCGCATCAACATGACCGACGATGCCGACGCGGTGGCGCTCAAGATCCGCAAGGCCAAGACCGACGCCGACGCCCTGCCGGGGCCGGAAATCCTGAGCGGCCCGAACGGCGGCGTCGCACCGGAAGTTCTCGCGGCGCGGCCCGAGGCGATCAATCTCCTGAGCATCTACGCGTCGCTCGCCGACAAGCCCCTGGCCGAGGCGGTCGACGAGTTCGCCGGCAAGGAGTTTTCGTTTTTCAAGCGGGTGCTCGGCGATCTCGCGGTCTCCGCCCTGGGCCCGATCGGGACGCGGATGAAGGAGCTGACCGCCGACACCGGCTACATCGACGACGTCCTCAGGGACGGCGCCGAGCGCGCCCGCGCCATCGCCGGGCCGATCCTCGACGAAGCGAAGGACATCGTCGGCCTGCTGCGCACCTAGCCGCGGGTACGGCGGGGAATCGGCGCCGACAATCGGCCGCGCGTCGCCGGGACTTGGCGACCCACCCGTTCCGGCTGTCCACTATGCTATAATGTTCCCGACCGAGCGGGAGATGAACGCAGTGATGGGCGTCGTCAAGACGATCGCGCTCGCCGCACTGGCGATCCTTGGGTTGAGCCTCGGGTTGGGCGCGCCCGCGCGCGCCGCCGAGGACGGGGTCGCGGTCATCCTCGACATCAAGGGGCCGATCGGTCCGGCCACGAGCGACTACATCCATCGCGCGCTCGCCGAAGCCGAAGCGCGAGGCGCGGGCCTGGTGATCCTGCGCATGGACACGCCGGGCGGGCTCGACACCGCGATGCGCGAGATCATTCAGGACATCCTGTCGTCGCCGATCGCGGTTGCCACCTACGTCGCCCCCAGCGGCGCCCGGGCGGCCAGCGCCGGCACCTATATTCTCTATGCCAGCCACGTCGCGGCCATGTCCCCCGGGACCAACCTGGGGGCGGCGACACCGGTGCGGATCGGCGGCCTGCCATCTCCGGGGCCGAAGCGGGACAAGCCAGAACCGGCGCCGGAGAAAGAGGCGGACGCCGACGAGTCGGCCGATCCGAAGCCCGGCGGCAAGGCCAAGGAGAAGAAGACCGAGCCGAAGTCGGCGGACCGGCCCGCCAAGCCGACCATGGCCGACAAGATGGTGAACGACGCAGCGGCCTATATCCGCGGCCTGGCGACGATGCGCGGGCGCAACGCCGACTGGGCGGAGAAGGCGGTGCGCGAGGCGGCGAGCCTGCCGGCCGAGGACGCCGTCGAGCAAAACGTGGTCGATCTCGTGGCCGTCGATGTCGCCGACCTGTTGGCCAAGATCCACGGAAGGGAAGTGACCGTCCTCGACAAGAAACAACGGCTCGAGACCGAGGGCCTGCGTACCGCCGCGATCGCGCCGGATTGGCGCAACGAGTTCCTGGCCGTCATCACCAACCCGAACGTGGCCTATCTCCTGATGATCATCGGGATGTACGGCCTCATCTTCGAGTTTACCCACCCGGGCGCCATGGTCCCGGGCGTGGTTGGCGGCATCAGCCTGCTGCTGGCCCTTTACGCGCTCCAAGTCCTGCCGATTAATTACGCCGGCCTCGGCCTTATCCTGCTCGGCGTCGCGCTGATGGTGAGCGAGGCGTTCGTCCCCGGGATCGGCGTGCTCGGAATCGGCGGGGTGGCGGCCTTCTCGGTCGGCTCGATCATGCTGTTCGAGACCGGCGCCGCCGGACAGGAGCTGTCCTGGAAGCTGGTGGCCGCCGTGGCTTTGAGTAGCGCCGGCTTTTTCATGGTCGTGCTGGCCATGGCCGTGAAGGCGCGCAAACGTCCGGTGGTCAGCGGCAGTGAACTCATGATCGGCAGCCTTGCCCGGGTGATCGACTGGCGCGGCGGCCGCGGCAGGGTGCGTGCCCAGGGCGAGGTCTGGAACGCCCTGTCGGAAGTACCGCTCAAGCGCGGGCAGGAAGTGTGCGTGACCGCGCTCGACGGGTTGACCCTTTCGGTCGAGCCTCGGTCTGAAAAAGGAGAGACGTGATGATTGCCTACAGCCCCTATGTGGCAGCCGTGCTCGTGCTGCTCATCGCGCTCTACTCGCTGCGCATCCTGCGCGAGTACGAACGCGGCGTAATTTTCCTGCTGGGCCGCTTCTGGAAGGTCAAGGGTCCGGGACTGATCATCGTCATCCCGATCATTCAGCAGATGGTCCGCGTCGACCTCAGGATCCGGGTCCTCGACGTGCCGCAGCAGGACGTCATTTCCCGCGACAACGTGTCGGTCAAGGTAAACGCCGTGGTCTATTTCCGGGTCATGGATCCGCAAAAGGCGATCATCCAGGTCGAGGATTTCCAGGCCGCCACCAGCCAGCTGGCGCAGACCACCTTGCGCTCCGTTCTCGGCCAGCACGAGCTCGACGAGATGCTGGCGGAACGGGACCGGCTCAACGCCGACATCCAGCGCCTTCTCGACGACCAGACCGACGCCTGGGGGATCAAGGTTTCCAACGTCGAGCTCAAGCACGTGGACCTCGACGAGACCATGATCCGGGCCATCGCCAAGCAGGCCGAGGCCGAGCGCGTCCGGCGCGCCAAGGTGATCAACGCCGAGGGCGAACTGCAGGCCGCGGATAAGATGCTGCAGGCGGCTCAGATCATGGCGGCCGAGCCCATGGCGCTGCAACTCCGTTACTTCGGCGCGTTGCACGACATCGCCAGCGACAGAACCTCGACCATCGTGTTTCCGCTGCCCATGGACGTCATCGGCGCGTTTACGGGTGGCGGCAAGGGGTCGTCCGGCGACGGCGGTAAGAGCTGAGCGTCAGGGGGAGCCGGCAACGCGCCGGATAATACGGCGCAAATCGTGTTATCTTCGGCGGCTCGGATCTGGTTTCGTCGCCGGGCGTCGGTTGTGCTATCGTCCCCGGCAACCGTAAGAAGCATCGGATAAGTTTCGCCCAAGGAGGAAGACATATGTCCGCTATCACGCCACTCATGCCGCGCCAGCCGGTGCCGTCGCTCGACGTGCCGACGGTCGGTGGCGGCACCTGGAGCCTGTCCGGCCAGACGCCGGAAAAGTTCACCATGATCGTGTTTTACCGCGGCCTGCATTGCCCGATCTGTTCGATGTATCTGGGCGATTTGAACCGCCGGGCGGAGGAATTCGCCGGCAAGGGCGTGAACGTCGTCGTGCTCAGCAGCGACGACGAGGCGCGCGCGACCGAGGCCAAGGAAAAATGGGGCCTCGACAAGCTTACGGTCGGCTACGGCGTCGATCTCGACAAGGCTCGCGAATGGGGCCTCTACATCTCGTCCGGCAGGGGCAAGACCTCGACCGGGCACGAGGAGCCGGCGCTGTTCAGCGAGCCCGGCATCTTCATCGTCCAGCCCGACGGGGCGCTGTTCTTCGCCAACGTCCAGACCATGCCGTTCGCGCGGCCGTCTTTCGGCGATATTTCCAAGGCGGTCGATTTCGTCGTCGAACGGAAGTATCCGGCGCGCGGCGAGGTCATCGACCACCACAACCCCTCCGCCAAGGCCGCCGAGTAGCCCGAGCACGGCCGGCCCGCCCGCGTCGCCAGAAACCCCTTTTACGGCGCCGAAACCCCCTTGCCATTGCGGCGCGGGGGAGTAGGTTAGGCGCGGTTATCCACACGGTTATCCACACGGTAATCCGCTGGGGGCATGGCCGCCATTTGCCGCGGTGCCCCCCGACCGCCGAATAGCCGTCGCGAAAGAGGCGGGCCGCGCCCGGACATGCAGATCTACCTCCCCATCGCCGAGATGTCCGTCGACGTATTCCTGTTGCTCGGGCTCGGCGGCGCGGTGGGGTTCCTCTCGGGCCTGTTCGGCGTCGGCGGCGGCTTCCTTATGACGCCGCTCTTGATCTTCATCGGCATCCCGCCGGCGGTCGCGGTTGGCACCGAGGCCAACCAGATCGTCGCTTCCTCGGTTTCGGGCGCGCTGGCCCATTGGCGGCGCGGCAACGTCGACATCAAGATGGGGCTGGTACTGCTCACCGGCGGCGTACTGGGCTCGTTCGCCGGCGTGGCGCTGTTCACCTTCCTGCGTGGCATCGGCCAGATCGATTTGGTGATCTCCCTCGCCTACGTCGCATTTCTCGGCACCGTCGGCTTGCTGATGCTGTGGGAAAGCCTGCGCACCATCCTGCGCCGCACGCGCGGCGGCGCCGAACGGCGCAAGCTGCACCAGCATCTCTGGGTGCATGGCCTGCCCTTCAAGATGCGGTTTCGGCGCTCGAAGCTCTATATCAGCGCGCTGCTGCCGCTGGCGATCGGCTTTCTGGCCGGATTGTTGGCCGCGATCATGGGCGTCGGCGGCGGTTTCCTGATGGTGCCGGCGATGATCTATCTCCTGGGTATGCCGACCATCGTGGTCATCGGCACGTCGCTCTTTCAGATCGTCTTCGTCACCGCCAACGTCACCTTCCTGCAGGCGGTCAACAACCAGACCGTCGACGTGGTGCTGGCGCTCCTGTTGCTCGCCGGCGCGGTGATCGGCGCACAGCTCGGCTCCCGCGCGGGCACGAGGCTGCAGGGCGAGCACCTGCGTGGGCTCCTGGCGCTGATGGTGCTCGCGGTGTGCGGCAAGCTGCTGTGGGATTTGACGGCGACGCCCTCGGACCTGTTTTCGCTGACGATCGTCACGGGCAACGGGTCGGCGCGATGAGGCCGGGATTCATAGCGCCGACGATGCGCATGCGCCGCGCCGTGCTGGCCGGAGCCACGCTTGTCCTTGCCTGCGCCCCGGCCGCGGCCGAATCGCTGGTCGCCGATCTCTCGGATCATCTGGTGCGGATCACCACCGGATTCACCGGATCCGACGTGTTGCTGTTCGGCGCCATCGAGGGCGAGGGCGACGTGATTGTCGTGGTGCGCGGGCCCGCGAGCAGGGCCGTGGTGCGGCAGAAAGAACGTGTCGCCGGCGTCTGGATCAACCAGAGCGGGGTCGAATTCAGCGATGTGCCGGCCTTCTATGCCGTGGCCGCGAGCCGGCCGCTGGCCGAATTTCTGCCGCACGCGGTGGCCGCGCGGCTCCGGATCGGCGTGAACAATCTGCGCCTGACGGTGGATCGGCCGGCGGCGGCCGGGGACGACGGCGCCTACCGCGCGGCGCTGCTGCGCAACCAAGTCGGGAACGGCCTGTACCCCAGCGAAATCGGCCGCGTCACCTTCCTCGGCGAGCGCTTGTTCCGCACCAAAGTGAAGTTTCCGGCGAACGTGCCGACCGGAACCTATCGTGTAGAGGTCTATCTGATCAGCAACGGTCAGGTGGCGAGCGGCTATACCACGCCGCTGCAAATCCGCAAGGCGGGGTTGGAAGCCGAGATTTTCGAATTCGCGCACCGCCACGAGGTGTACTACGGACTGATTGCGATTTTGCTCGCCTTGATGGCAGGATGGGGCGCCGGCGAAATCTTCCGCAGGACATGATGGGATGACGGACACGGATCAGGCTGCGCGGCGTGTTTTCATGGTGGTTGTCGACGACAGCGAGGAGATGCCCGTGGCGCTCCGCTTCGCCGCTCGCCGGGCCAAGGCCACCGGCGGACGCGTGGCCCTGTTCTACGTCATCGAGCCGACCGATTTCGGCCATTGGATGGCGGTCGAGGATTTGATGGAAAAGGAGCGGCGCCTGGAGGCCGAGGAGGTGCTGAAAAAATACTCCGACCAGGTCGCCGAGGAGACCGGCGAGGTGCCACAGCTCTACATTCGCGAAGGCACGGTACGCGACGCGCTGCTGGCGCTTCTGGAGGAAGAGCCGCGGATTTCCATCCTGGTGCTCGCCTCGGGCTCGGGGCCGCGCGGCCCGGGGCCGCTGATCTCGGCGCTGACCGGAAAATTCTACAAGCAGTTGAAGATCCCGCTCACCATCGTCCCCGGCTCCCTGTCCGAAGACGAGGTCGACGCGCTGACCTGAGCGAGAACGCCGTCGAGCGTGCGGCCCTAGCCCCCATCAATATCGAGTTTTACCAGACGACGTCGAGGAAACTCGTCGTCGTCTGGCAAGCGCGCCCTTCGTCAAGCTCAGGAGCGCGCCCGAGCTTTTGCGAGGGCAGCCAAGGGAGCGCCCTTCGACAATCTCAGGAGCGACCGCCCGGCGCCTGCCCCGGATTAAATCCGGGGCCTGAGGGGAAAAAAATACTAAGGGTAATTCACCGGCGTGGCCCATTTCGGATCGTCGTGCCGGTCCCAATAGAGATCGA
>CBDVDY010000153.1:0-6867 GCA_965372875.1 uncultured Alphaproteobacteria bacterium
CTTGGCGAGGCCGAAGTCCGAGCCTTAGCCGGAGCTGGGTGAGGGGGATTGTCTCCAGCTAACCGAGGATCGCGCTAGTAAATCGCCACCGGATTGATGATCATCTGCACCGTGCCGCGGATGCGGGCCTGACCGAGAACGAACAGGAACTCGCCGACGTTTTCCCTGGCCAGTTGCCCGGTATTCATGGTCTCCAGGATGTAAATGCCGTTTTCCTTCAACAGCGTGACGTGGCCGTAAAATGGCCGCCCCTCCTTCTCGGGCGGAATCACGTCGACGCCCCAGGTATCGGCGCCGACGGCGATAACCTCCTTCGACGCCAGCCACACGGCGGCGTCCTCCGAGGTGCCGGGCTCGCCGCTGACCCAGGTCTTCGGGTCGCTCTTCAGCTTGGCGTCGGTCCAGCCGGTGTGGAACAGCACCACGTCGCCCTTGCGAATCTCGACCTTCTGGGCCTTGGCGGCGGCCTGGATGTCGGCGGCGGTGAAGAATTTGCCGGCCGCCAGATTGGCGACACCGAAATGCCTGGCCATGTTGATCAGCACGCCGCGGGCGACGATCGGCGGGATCTTTTCGGTGCCCAGCTTCTTCAGGCCGGTGATCGCGGCGAAGTCCTTGTCTATGTTGCAATTGTAGAAGACGCCGTCCTGGCCGAGATGGCCGAGGCCGTCGATCTGCGGGCCGATGCCGAACCAGAGCTGGGCCACGTCGTCGTTGTAGCTGCCGTTGTAGGCGAACAGGCGTCTGCCGCCCTGCTGGTTGGGTTGCACGATTTGCAGCGCCAGGCCGCGCGGTGGAAAGGCCGGCGTGGTGCTGTCGATGATAATCCCAAGCGGATGGGTCCGGCCCAGCTTGACCAGCTTCATCGCCTGCAGAACGCTGGACTGGGTGATCAGGTTGGCCGCGCCGATCTCATCCTTGGTGCCCCATTTCGACGGTTTGCAGGCCTGCTGCGCATCGACGGCGCCGGCGGTCAACATTACGGCCAGCGCCGCGCCGCATACCGATTTCAATAATCTCATCGTTTCCTCCCCATTAGAGTTCACGAAAAGCGTCCCACGCTTCGGGGACCCAAAAACGTTGATTGAAAATTCAAGCGGAGTCCAGAACCGCGATGTGGGTCAATCCTCGCCGCGCATCCACGCCTCGATAAGCTGCCGGGCGATGGAATCGCCGCGCGGCATGCGGAAGGTTTTGCCGCCGTCGTTCTCGAGGATCCAGTCGCGGCTGAACCAGGCTGCGGATTCCAACTCGTCGGTGTTGACGTCGAGCGTCTCCTCCTCGGCCGTGGCGTGGAAGCCCAGCATCAGCGAGGTGGGGAACGGCCAGGGCTGCGAGGAGTGGTAGCGCACCTGGGATACGCGCACGCCGGATTCCTCGAACACCTCGCGGGCCACCGCGTCCTCCAGGCTCTCGCCCGGCTCGACGAATCCCGCCAGCGTCGAATGCATGCCCTCGGGCCAGACCTTCTGACGGCCCAGCAGGCACTTCTCGCCGTGCGTGACCAGCATGATCACCGCCGGATCGGTGCGCGGGAAGTGCGCGGCGCCGCAATCCGCGCCGCCGCATTTGCGCAGGTGCCCGGCCTCCTCGCTCCTGGTCGGCGCGCCGCAGCGGCCGCAGAACAGGTGGTTGCGGTGCCAGGTGAGGATGCCGCGGGCGTAGGCCAGCAGCGAGCCCTCGCCGCGCCCCAGCATCGCGCCGACCTGCCGCAGATCGACGAACAGGCCGCGTCCGGCCAGGCCTGGGTCGCCGGCGGGCTCCTCGATGGCGGAAAAATCGACGGCGAAATAGGCGGCCCCGCCCATCAGCCCCAGGAGCACCGGCGCGCCGCCGCGGGCGATCAGATCGCCGTCCGCCAGCGGGTCGAGGAAGGCGGCAAGCGGCGGATCGTCCGGTGCTCCTGCAGGTGCTCCGTCTCGCCTGCCGCCCGAACCCTGTTTTTCTGGCTTCGCCAGTGGCCTGCCGCGCGCGTCCCGTTGCGCCCAGGCCCAGGGGCCGACGTCCTCGTCGACCCCTTCGATCAGGTTGCGCGAGCGCCAGACCGGCACGATCCGGCTTGCGGGATCGGCCAGGCGCGCCTTCAGCCAGTCCTCGTCCTTGCGCAGGTGCGAAGCCCGGTCGAGGCCGGTGTTGGCGTAGAAATTGATCTTCTGTTGCGCACTCATGCCGGCGCGAGACTGCCACGCCGCGCCCGCGCGCGCAATCGGCCGCCGCCATTCGAGTTCCCACCGCCGCCGCCGGTATTCTCAGCGCCTCTCAAAAGCCCGGAAATCACCGATGCGGCCGATCTCCCGATACTCGGCCCAAATCTCGGCGAAACGCGGGCCGCGCAGGAAGAACGCGATGTAATCGAAATCCAGCTCGGCGAAATACGACTTGCGCCGCCGGTCGTCGACCAGGACCAGCGCGGGCGGGTCATGCGAAAAATCGGCGACGACGGAATCGCGGATGAACCTTTCGATGCGGTCGAGCATGGCATCGCCATCGGAATCGCCCGCATGACGCCGGCGCATCAGGCCCGGCAGCGGCCACATCGTCGAAAAACGCGAGGCGCTGCGTACCCCGGCGTAGGTCACCAGCGGGTAGGTGGCCGACACGTTGGAGGCGAAGACGTAGATCGCCGAGCCGGCCGCATGGCGCCGCACGGTCGGGGCCGCCGTCCTGGCAAAATTTCCATAGCTCGCGTGGTTCAGCGCCGCCCCGGCGAAGGGCAGGGCGATCACCAAAACGGCCCAGGCCGCCGCCGCCCGGCGGGCGCGGCGCGATCCGTCGGCCGGCCCGGTCTCCGCCGGTGCCGCGGCCACGAGCCCGGCAAGTATCGCGGCAGCGGCCAGCACCGTCCCCGCGAGCACCGGATAGAAATGATACGACCATCCCTTCATCTGCATCAGCAGCGCCGCGACGAAGGCCAGCGCCCAGATCAGAAACAGATCGGCGAACGCGGCAAAAGGCGCCGGAATCCGCGCCGTCGCGCGCAGCCCGAGCGCCAGCATCAGCGCCACCAACGGGACGCGCGCGGCGAACAGCACGGAAGCGAGCGGCGCGCCGTAGCCGGCCTGGAAAACCGCGTACCCGACCGGCAGCAGCTCGCTCAGGTAGGCCGGCGCGAACACCGGGATCGACGCCGCGTAGAGCAGCGCGCCGGCGGCCAGCGTGATGCTTTCCGGGCGCGCCAGGCGGCGGAATAGCCCCCCGCGCCCGCGCGTACGCGCCAGCAGGTAGAGCTCGGCGCCGACCGGGGCCAGCAGGAAATAGGGCTTGAGGCAGAAGCCCAGGGCGGCGGCGAAGCCGACCAGAACGGCCAGGGCACGGCCGCGCCCGCCCTCGGGGTCCCGCCCAAGCACGCGCAGCCCCAGCAGCACGAAATAGGGCAGCGCCAACATGGTCGCCAAATGTTCGCGCTGCCCGAAGTCGCGCAATGGCCCGGCGACGAAGACCAGGGCGGCGGCCGCCACGATGACATGGGCGAGCGCCGGCGGCAGGCCCCGCGCCCCCAGCAGCAGCCGCCGCGTCAGGCCGAGGGAGACCGCCATCAGCACGAACACGTGGAATACGAAGATTTGCGGCGCGAACAGGCCGGTCGCCCGCGATATCCAGATCACCGGCGCCGTCAGGTAGAAGGCGAGCGGCGGGTTGGTCTCGAAAATATCGACGTACAGCCGGGCGCCATCGAGCCAGCGCGCCGTGGCGTCGAGGAACCAGGCGCTGTCGTGGTTGATGTCGGCGCCGAGATAGTGATGCAGCCCGGCGAGGAACACCACCGCCATCAGCGCCGCGCCGCCGCGCCGGTCGAGAACGGCGCGGCGAACGCAGGCGCGAAGGCGCCCGAATCTTTCCCCGGCGGAATGGTGACCGTCCGGGCCGGCGGCGCGGGTTGCGGTCAAGCCTCTGTCCCCTCTTGCTCCGATACGGTTCGGTAGCCGCGCGGCGGCGGACGCCGGGCGGTGTACGGCCCGCTCAGGCGGCGCCGGCGGACTGGTTTGGCGACGCCTCGCTTTCGATGATGCGCGCGGCGGGAAACCACGCGTGAACGTTGGTGCCGACGCCCGGCTCGCTGACGATTTCCAGCGTTCCGCCGTGCAGCTCGACCAGCGACTTGACCAGGGGCAGGCCGAGCCCGGTGCCGTCTTGTTTGTGGGAAAATGAGCTCTCCACCTGGGCGAACGGGGTCAGCGCCGTGGCAATGTCCTCGGCCGCCATGCCGATGCCGGTATCGGAGATGCTTATCCGGAAGCCGCCGTCGCCCGCGATTCCGGCGCGGACCGTCACCTTGCCGCCGGGCGGGGTGAACTTGATGGCGTTGGAGAGCAGGTTGATGATGATCTGCTTGAGCGCCCGTTCATCCGCCATCAGATGGGGCACGCCGCGCCCCACCTTGTTGACGAGCGCCACGTCGCCTTCGTTGGCGCGCTGCTTGACGATCCTCAGGCAGGCTTGCACCGTTTCCGCGGTATCCACCTCGTTCTCGTCGAGCTCCAACTTGCCGGCTTCGACCTTGGACAGATCCAGGATGTCGTTGATGAGCGACAGTAAATGCGTGCCACTGTCGTAAATGTCCCTGGCATAGTCGGCGTAGCGCGGGTTGCCCAACGGCCCGAACATCTCGGACACCATGATCTCGGAGAAGCCGTTGATGGCATTGAGCGGCGTGCGCAGTTCGTGGCTCACGTTGGCCAGGAATTCGGTCTTGGTCCGGCTCGCGAACTCCGCCTGATCCCTGGCGGCGCGCAGCTCGGCCCCGGCTTTCACGCTCGCCGATATATCGGTGACGATCTGCACGAAGCCGCCGTCGCGAATCGGATCTTCGTTCATCTGGATCCAGGTGCCGGGGCTAATCTCGCGAACCACGGCCGCCGAATCCGACCGCTGGTCCATGCGCTCCGTCAGCCACGCCTCCTTATCCAGATGGGTCCCCCGTATATAGCCATGATCCCACAGCAGCTCCGCCAGTTCGATGAACCCAATCCCCGGGACTATATGATCCCGCACGGCCGGCCACCGGTTGCGGTAGTTCTCGTTGCAAAACGCCAGGCGGTCGTCGCCGTCGAAATAGGCGAAGCCCTCGCCGATGCTTTCGATCGCGTCGATCAATCTGGCTTGCGCCATCTTGAGTTCGGTGATGTCGGTCGAGACGGAGACGATGCCGCCTTCGCGGGTCGCGCGTTCGGTGGTGCGGAACCACCTTCCGTCGCGGTGCCGGTGGATGGAAGGGGTGCCGCCCCGCTTCCGCCGCATTTCCATCCGCCAGGCGACGTACTCCTCGGCGGGGACGTCGAACTCGCCGACGGCGCCGGCCTGATACCTGGCGCGGAACATCTCCTCGGCCGTCGGCCCGCCTTCCAGCATGGCTTCGAGTTCGGGGTAGATCTCGGCGAGACGGCGGTTCCACATCACCAACCGGTCGTCCGCGTCGAACAAAGCGAAGCCGTCGGTAATGCTCTCGATGGCGTCGCGCAGCCGTTCCTCGGCCCGGCGCCGTTCCGCTTCCGCCTTCCTGCGCTCGGTGACGTCGTTGAAGGCGCCTATCAGGCATTCCTCGCCCTGAAACTCGAAGCTCTGAATCGAAAGCACGGTGGAGATCACCGTGCCGTCCGGCCGGCGCATCCGGAACTCGAGATTGCGCGCATGGCCTTTCTCTTCCAGCGCCTTGAGCAGGATTTGCCGGTCCTCGGGATCGGCGTAGAAGCGCCGCATGGTCTGGCCCACGGCGTCTTCCGCCGGGATGCCGAGGGCCAGCCCGAACCACGGGTTGGCGTAAAGGATGATCCCATCGGACTTTCGCGTCATCACCACCGGGACCGGCGTGGCTTCCGCCACCTTGCGCAGCTGATCGTCGCCTTCGCGCCGGGTTTGCTCGGCTTGCAGGCGCTCGCTGATGTCGCGGACGACCACGAGCAGCAGCGAGCGCCCCGCCATTTCGATCGGCGACGCCCTCATCTCGACGGGAATGTAGTCGCCGAACTTGGTCCGGCAGCTCAGCGTGTCTATTCGCCCGTCGCCGTGCTCGAATACCTCGCGGGCGAATTCCTCGACCCAGGCCATCTCGTGCGGGTGTATTTCGGCGATTCCGAGCCGGAGCAGTTCCGGCCGGTCATACCGAAGCATGCGGCAGGCGCTGGCGTTGGCGTCGAAAATCTGGCCGAGTTTGGGGTCGATAACGAAAATCGCGTCGTTCGTGCCGTCGAAAACGGCGCGGAAATACTCGGCGCTTTCCCTTCGTCCCTGGCTTCGCGGCGCCGGCTCCGCCGCGCCCGCCGCGTGCGGCGAATCGATGCGGCTCCGAAGCTCGCTCAGCTCGTCGATGAGCTGCGCCTTCGTCATCCGCTTGTACTTGGCGATTGACCCGGCTCGATCGGCCATGGTCCCCCAAATTCATCTTGGCCTGGACGGGATACGAGGTAGTTCCGGCGCGCGGCCGCCGCGGGCCCCGCCTCCGGCACCTATACGATGGTTTATAATGGTCCAACCCTAAGCAACGCGTTAACGATCCCGGTGGCTATGGGGGCATCGGCGCCCGAGCGGATAATCGACTGTTTATCAATGCGTTAAGCCGAATCCGGCGGAGAAATTGGAAGGGAAACCACAGAGACACAGAGGCACGGAGAGAACGAACCCTACGCCCGCCGTGCGTCGCGTCGTGACGGCAGGATTAATTTTCTCTTTTCCTCTGTGTCTCCGTGCCTCCGTGGTCCGGGAATCCGCGGCCAAGGACGCGCGGGTGGCCGCGCCAATAAACCGGGTAAACGACTAGGATTTGCGCTATCATGGCGCGAGCGAATGACGTTCGCCCGCCAAGCCGTTGGAAGGAAGGGCATGGAACGCAGGCTCGCCGCCATTCTCGCCGCCGACATGGTGGCTTACTCG
>CBDVDY010000154.1:0-6803 GCA_965372875.1 uncultured Alphaproteobacteria bacterium
ATTTCAAGGCTCGGGGCGAGCTCCACGCCGAAGCCGGTTACGTCAAACAGTACGAGCCCGACTGACCGGCCGTCGGCGCGGGCATGCGGAACTCGTCGCGCGGCAGCGCTTCGGCATAAGCCGGTCGCGCCTTCAGCCGCTCTATCCAGTCGCGCACGCCATTCAGGTCGCGCCATAGATCCGCCATGCCCAGCCGTTCGATGCGGTCCACGACCGGCGCCGCCGCGATGTCTGCCAGCGAATAGCTGTCGCCGGCGAGCCAGGGATCGAGCGTCAGCGTCGCATCCATGCGCGCCAGCGCCTTCGCCAGCTTGCGGCGCGATTTCTCCACCGCCTTGCCGTCGAACGGCGCCTTGAACAGCTGTTTCAGAAAGGACACGCGGTCGGGACGGGGGTGGTGTTCGAGCAACGCATCGAGCTCCTCGTCGCCGTATCGGCCCAGCACCTGTTTCATCATCAGGTTCAGCGACGCCGGCCGCACGGCGAGAAACAGCTCATCTTCCTCGTGTTTGACCCACAGGCGCATGCGCATCCTCGCCAAGGGGTCCGCGGGACGTAATGGCGGCTTGGGGAAAGCGTCGTCCAGGTATTCGTTGATGATCGTGGATTCGACGATCGTGGTACCGTCATGGACCATTGACGGCACGAGGCCGCCCGGGTTCACCTTCAGATAGGACAGCCGCAGGTTCTCGAACTTCATCAGATCGAGATGACAGCCGGTCCACTTCAGTCCCTTCTCCTCGAGGCACAGCCGGACCTTGAACGAGCAGAACGAGTCCCAGGAATGATAGAGTTCGAGCATGGCGTCGCAGCCTCAGTCCCCCGACCCAACGCCGCCGCGGTCGGTTTTCAGCCCGGCTCGCGCAGCCTGAAGCGCTGGATCTTGCCGGTCACCGTCTTCGGCAGTTGGTCGATGAATTCGAACCAGTGCGGGTACTTGTAATGCGCCAACCCGTCCTTGCAGTGGGCGCGTAGCTGTTCCTCCAGCGCCGCGTCCGCGTCCGCCGCGTCGTTGAGTACGACGTACGCCGCCGGCTTGATCAGTCCGTCCGGATCGGGGCGGCCGACGACGGCGGCTTCCAGAACCCTGGGGTGCTCGATGAGCCGGGCCTCGATTTCGAATGGCGAGCACCACAATCCCCCCACCTTGAGCATGTCATCGCCGCGCCCGCAATTGACAAAGTACCCTTCGTCGTCCTGGTAGTACATGTCGCCGGTGTCGAGCCATTCGCCGAGCATTGTCTTGGCGGTCTTCTCGGGGTTGTTCCAGTAGCACTTGGCGTTCGACCCGCCCTTGACCAGGACGGTGCCGATCTCGCCGGGTTCCACGCGATCGCCCTTTTCGTCGACGATCTTGACCTCGTAGCGCGGCACGACGCGCCCCGACGTTCCCGGCTTGTGGTTGGCCAGCGTGTTGCCGACGAAGATGTGCAAGACCTCGGTCGAGCCGAGACCGTCGATGATGATGGTGCCGGTCCTCTCCTTCCAGCGCCGGAACACGTCGGCCGGCAACGCTTCGCCGGCGGACACGCACAGACGCACCGACGACAGATCCGGCATCGCCGTCTCCATGGCTTGGAGTTGCTGCGCGTAGAGCGTCGGAACGCCATAGAACACGCTGGGACGGAAATGCTCGATGATCTCGAAGGTCATTTCGGGCGACACCCCCCGGTCGCTCAGCACCAGCGTGCCGCCGGTCCATAAGGGGAAGGTCAGCGCGTTGCCGAATCCGTATGAATGAAACAGCTTGCTGATCGAGAAGCTGACATCGTCCTCGCGCACGCCGATGGTGTCGACGCCGCTGCACTGGCCGGTGTAGACCATGTCGCGGTGCGCGTGCACCACGCCCTTGGGGTTGCCGGTCGAGCCCGAGGAGTAGAGCCAGAAACAATCGTCGGTGGCGACCGCCGGCGCCGGCGCCAGCGCAACTTCGGCCTCGGTCATGCGGGCGCGCAAACTCGCCGTGTCCAGCACATGGGCGGGCCGATGCCCGGCCATCTCCAGCGCGGGCTCGATCTCGGCGGCGAATTCGGGACTGTAGATCAGCGCCGCGCAGGTCGAATCCTCGACCAGGAAACGGTAGTCCGCGGCGTGCAGGATGGTGTTGACCGGGACCGGAACCACCCCCGCCTTGATCGCCCCGAAAAAAGCGTAAAGGAACTCCGGACAGTCCTTGACCACCATCAACGCCCGTTCGCCGGCGGCCATACCGAGCGATTTCAGGACGTTGCCGCAGCGGTCGACCCTTTCGGCGAGCTCGCCGTAGGTGACCTCCTCCTCGACCGTCCGAATCGCGACCTTGTCGGCCCGCCCCTCGTCGAGATGGCGGTCGATGAACGGCACGGCGACATTGAAGACCGGCGCGAAACGAAGCGCCGGCGGGCTCTCGGACCCGTCCACGACAACGGTATGATCTTTCATCGCTCGACCTCCCCGCCCGGACGATGGTTGGTGAATACGGATAGCGTATCGATTCCGGCGGCGGCGCGGCCGGCAACAACGGCTCATCCTGACCATTTTTCGGTCCGCCGACAAGGCGTATGCGGCCCAAGGGGCATTGCCGGCTTATAACTGTTGACCGCAGCCGCGGGTTCGGTCTTTCCTGTATCGATTGGCGCCGCGAGCCTGGGCCGGAGTTGGGCAGGCGCCGCAGAGGGGGAATCGATGACGGCGCAGACGGCAGGCGAAGAAAAGCGGGCTCAAGGGCACCTCTATCGGCCGGTCGAGCGGGTCGAGGACGAGGCCTTGTTGCGCGGCCTCGCCCGTTACGCCGACGACTATCCGCTGCGGGTCGGCACCCTGGACGGCGCCATCCTGCGCTCGCCGCACGCCCACGCCGAGATCGTCTCCATCGACGTGAGCCGCGCCCTGGCCCAGCCCGGCGTCGTCGCGGTGCTGACCGCCGCCGAGGTGCGGAAATATTCCGACCCGTTCCTGAGCATCGTCAAGCAACCGATGAAGCTGTGGTCGCTGGCCGTCGACCGGGTCCGCTATGTCGGCGAGGCGGTGGCGCTGGTGGTCGCCGAGGACCGGTACAAGGCCGAGGACGCGCTGGAGCATATCGAGGTCGAATACAGACCGCTCGAACCGGTGGTCGATCCGCTGGAAGCGGCCAGGGAAGGCGCGCCGCTGATCCACCCCGAGGCCGAGTCCAACGTGATGTCGCGGCGCGAGTTCAGGTACGGGGATCCGGAAAAGGCGTTCGCCGAGGCCGACCACGTCGTCGACCTGACCATCGACTTCCCGCGCAGCTCGCACACCCCGCTCGAAGGCTACGTGGTGGTCGCCGACTACCATGCGGCCGACGGCGTCTACGACGTGCTATCCAACTTCCAGGGGCCGTTCACGGTCCATCCGGTGATGAGCCGGGCGTTGCGGGTCAAGGACAGCAAGCTGCGGCTGCGCACGCCGTCGATCTCCGGCGGCGGTTTCGGGGTCAAGGTCGGGGTCTTCCCCTACATCGTACTGATGGCGATTGCCGCGCGTGTCGTCGGCAAGCCGGTCAGGTGGGTCGAGGACCGCTACGAGCATCTCGCCGCCGCCACCGCGGCGCCCAACCGCGTCATCCGCATCGAGGTGGCGGCCAAAAAGGACGGCCGCGTGACCGCCTTCCGCTTCGACCAGCTCGACGATTACGGCGCCTGGGTGCGGGCGCCGATGCCGGGGCCGCTCTACCGCATGCACGGGGTCATGACCGGGGCCTACGACATCCCGAACCTGGCCATCACCAACCGCTTGGTGATGACCAACAAGTGCCCCTCGGGCATGGTGCGCGGTTTCGGAGGCCCGCAAATCTTTTACGCGATCGAGCGGGCCATGCACCGGGTAGCGGTCGAGTTGGACCTCGATCCGCTCGAGGTGATCCGCAAGAATCTGGTGCAAGCGGGCGCCTTCCCCTACCAGGCGGCGGCCGGCGGGGTCCTCGATTCGGGCGACTATCCGGCGGCCCTCGAGCTCGCGGAGAGAGATGGACGGCTGGCCGAGATCCTGCGCCGGCGCAAGGCCATGCGCGAGCAGGGTCGGCTCTACGGCGTCGGCTACGCCGCCATCGTCGAGCCGACACAATCCAACATGGGCTATCTCAGCAACATCCTGGAACGCGACGAGAGGCAGCGGCGCGGCCAGCAGAACGGCGCTACGTCGATCTCGACCGTCAACGTCGACGCGCTCGGCGGCGTCACCGTGACCTCCGATACCACCCCCCAGGGGCAGGGGCATGCCACCGTGCTCTCGCAAATCGTCGCCGACCAGCTGGGACTCGAAATGGAGGATGTAGTCTGCGGCCTCGAGATGGACACCCAAAAGGACCCGTGGTCGATCGCCGCCGGCAGTTATTCGTGCCGATTCTCCGCCGGTCCGGCGGTGGCCACCCACCTGGCGGCCCAGGCGATGCGCGAGAAACTCGCCCGTATCGCGGCGCAAAACCTCAACGTTCCCGCCGACGAGGTGGAGTTCGCCCACCGCAAGGTCTTTGCCCGCAGCAACCCCGACAATGCCGTCGACTTCCATCGCGTCGCCGGCCGGGCGCACTGGTCGCCGGGCACCTTGCCCGACGACATGGACGCCGGACTGAGCGAGACCGGAGTTTGGTCGCCTCCCGAGCTCGCCCCGCCCGACGAGAACGACCGCATCAACTCGTCGCTCACCTACGGCTTCAACTTCGATTTTTGCGGCGTCGAGATCGACCGCGATACCGGCGAGACGCGGATCGACCATTACGTCACCGTGCACGACGCCGGCCGCATCTTGAACCCGCTGATCGCCGAGGGTCAGCTGTTCGGCTCCTTCACTCATGGCGTCGCTCAGGCGCTGTTCGAGGAATTCGTCTATGGCGAGGATGGCAGCTTCAAGTCGGGAACCTTCGCCGACTATTTGGTGCCGACCGCCTGCGAGATACCGGAACCGATCATACTGCACATGGAATCGCCGTCGCCGCTGACGCCGCTGGGCGCCAAGGGCTTGGCCGAGGGCAACTGCATGAGCACGCCGGTATGCCTCGCCAACGCGGTGTGCGACGCCCTTGGTATCGAAAATATCAAGCTGCCGCTGACGCCGACGAAACTGAGCGCGCTCATCGACGCCGGGGAACCCCCGCCGCCCGCGGAGATCGCCGCGCCCGCCGAGGCCAAGGATGGCGGCCGGGCCATCGGCGGCGGCGGCGAGGCGCTGGTGCCGGCGGCGCCCGAGGCGGTGTGGCGCGCCCTGCTCGACCCCGACGAGCTGGCGGCGGTGATTCCGGGCTGTCATCGGCTCGAGCGGACCGGCGAGGATGCCTACCGGGCCGAAATCACCCTCGGCGTCGGTCCGGTGCGCGGCCGCTTCCGTGCCGCCGTGCGGCTCACCGACTTGACGCCGCCCATTGCCGCCACCTTGTCCGGCGAGCTCGACGGGCCGCTGGGATCGTCGCGCGGCGGCGGCCGGGTGCGGCTGAGCGCGGAAGCCGGCGGCACGCGCATCGCCTACGACTACGAGGTCACGGTCACCGGCAAGGTCGCCGCCGTCGGCGGGCGGATGATCGAAGCCGCGGCCCGGGTGGTGGTCGAACAGTTCTTCCGGCGGCTGGCGGCACGGGTCGGCGGTGCCGCCGCGCCGGCCCCGTGGTGGCGCCGCCTGTCGCGGTGGCTGGGATTGGGCGGATGAAGCCGCGGGAATTCGACTACGTGCGCGCCGAGTCCGTGGACGAGGCGACCGCCGAGCTGGCCGCCGCCGGCGACGAGGCGCGGGTGCTGGCCGGCGGCCTGTCGCTGGTGGCGATGCTGAACCTGCGCCTGGTCGAGGCGCGGGTGCTGATCGACATCTCGCAACTCGAAGAGCTCTCCTACGTCCGCGCCGACGGCGACATGCTCGAGGTCGGCGCCGCCACCACCCAGGCCGAGCTTATGGCCTGGGACGGGCTCGGCGAGCAGGCGCCGCTGCTGCACGCGGCGATGCCCAATATCGGTCACTACCAGACGCGCAGCCGCGGCACCGTGTGCGGCTCGCTGGCCCACGCCGACCCCAGTTCGGAGCTGCCGCTGTGCCTGGCGACGCTCGGCGGCGAGGTGATATTGCGCTCGAGGCGCGGCCGACGGGTGCTCAAGGCCGAGGAATTCCAGGAGGGTCCGCTGACCACGGCGCTCGCCGCCGATGAGCTCATTGTCGCGGCGCGGTTTCCCTTGCCCCGCGACGGCGTCGGCCATGGCTTCGCCGAGGTGGCGCGCCGGCGCGGCGATTTCGCCATCGTCGCCGTCGCCGCCGCGGTGTCGGCGACCGGCATCCGCATCGGCGTCGGCGGGGTGGCGGACCATCCGGCGGTGCGCGAGTGGGAAGCGCTGGACGGCGACGGCCTCGACGACGCCCTCAACCACTTCGCCTGGGATTTAGGCGGATACGACGACATCCACGCCACCGCCAAGTACCGGCGTCAGCTGGTCCGGCGGCTGGGCCGGCGCGTCGTCGAGAAAGCGAACGCATGCCGAAATTGAACCGCGGCGTCCGGCACCCCATCGCCTTCGAGCTCAACGGCCGCAAGGTCGCCGGCCATGCCGAGACGCGCATGCTGCTTAGCGACTTCCTGCGCCAGGAACTGGGCGCCACCGACGTCCACGTCGGCTGCGAGCACGGCGTCTGCGGCGTCTGCACGATCCGCGTCGACGGCAAGCTGGCGCGCGCCTGCCTGACCTTCGCCATCCAGGTCGACGGAAGGCGCCTCGACACGCTCGACGGCCTGGCCGAGCGCGAGGGCGAACTCAGCGAGTTGCAGAAGGCCTTCCGCAAGCACCATGCGCTGCAATGCGGATATTGCACGCCCGGCGTGCTGATGT
>CBDVDY010000155.1:0-6799 GCA_965372875.1 uncultured Alphaproteobacteria bacterium
GCGCGCCTTAGTCCCAGGCGAAAGAGGCCATCGAAAGAATTCCCCAGCAATGGCTGGCATGGATCAGACGGGCCGGCGGGGGTGGGCTGTCCTCCGCACCCTGGGCCGCGCCGAGGGCGACGAAGATCGGCAGGAAATGCTCGTCGCTCGGATGATTGGTATCGGCGTGGGGCGCGCGGGCGCGCCAGTCGGCGAGCGCCGCGATATCGCCCTCGGCCACCGCCCGCATCAGCCAGGCCTCGAACTCCAGGACATAGGGCGGCGACGGCGAATCGTACTCGTAGGCGCCGAAATCGCGCAGATTGTGGGTGGCGCTGCCGCTGGCCAAAATCAGCACGCCTTCCTCGCGGAGCGGCGCCAGCGCCCGCCCCAGCGCCAGATGGTGGGCGGGACCCAGCGGCGTCTGTAGCGACAGCTGGGCAATCGGCATGTCGGCTTCGGGGTACATCAGGCGCATCGGCACCCAGGCGCCGTGGTCCAGGCCGCGTCCGGGATCGATTGAGTTGCTCAGCCCCGCCTCGCCAAGCAGCCCGGTCACGCGGTTGGCGAGCTCCGGCGCTCCCGGCGCTTGGTACTGGATCTCGTATAGCTCGGCCGGAAATCCGTAGAAATCGTGGATCGTCTCCGGCCGTTCGGCGCCCGAGACGGTGGCCGCCGCCGTCTCCCAGTGGGCGGAGATGCAAAGCACCGCTTCGGGGCGCGGCAGATCGCGGCCCAGGGCCGCAAAGTCGTCCTTGGCGGGGCCCGGCTCGATCGCAAGGGTCGGCGCGCCGTGGGTCAGGAACAGGGTGGGGAGCATACTCATCGGCCGCCTTCTTGCGCCGGCCGCCGACCGCCGTCAATAGCGTCGCGCTCCGGGAACAGCCGCCAGATGCCCGAGGCCGTCATCAACAAGGTCCCGCCGCTCGACACCTCCGCGCGCAGGAAGGCCAGCACGCGGGTCAGCCGCGTCACTTCGGCTTTTCCCTCGACCCAGTTGCCCGGCGCGCCGCCGGCCATGAATTCGCTATTGATCGTGATCGTGGCGCAGGCGCATTTGGCGGCGGCGACCACGGTCCGGCCCATGAAGGAATCGGCGAAGGTGACCAGCACGCCGCCATGCACGACGCCGTAGGGGTTGGCGTGACGCTCTTCGGCGGCAAAGCCGTAGCTGTAGTCGCCGCCCGACTCCCGCCGGTAATAGAACGGCCCGCAGGATAGTGCGAAGGGCCCCGGCATCTGGAACGCCTTGTAGCCGTCGGGCACGAGACTGGCTGGGGCGCCGCTCACACCTGGCGCTCCTTTCCTTGCCAATACGGCTTGCGCAATTCGCGCTTGAGGATTTTACCGGACGGGTTGCGCGGCAGCTCGGCGACGAAATCGACCGAACGCGGCGCCTTGAAATGGGCGATGCGGTCGCGGGTATGGGCGACGAGCTCGTCCTCGCTGGTCTCCGCGTCCGGCGCCTTGACGACGATCGCCTTGACCGCCTCGCCCCAGGTCTCGTCGGGCACGCCGATCACCGCGACGTCGGCCACGGCGGGATGGCTGAAGAGCGCGTTTTCCACTTCGGCCGGGTACACGTTTTCACCGCCGGAGATGATCATGTCCTTGATCCTGTCGTGGATGTAGAGGTAGCCGTCCTCGTCGAGATAGCCGGCGTCGCCGGTGTGGAACCAGCCGCCGCGGAGCGCCGCGTCGGTCGCCTCGGGCAGGTTCCAGTAGCCGACCATGTTCATCGGAGAACGGGTCGCGACTTCGCCGATTTCGCCGGCCGGCAATTCATTGTCGTCGGCGTCGACGATGCGGAACTCGACCGACGGGTACGGCTTGCCGCACGACAACAGCCGCGCGCCGTCATCGGCGTCGTGATCCGCCGGCGGCAGATAGGTGATGGCGCCGGTGGTCTCGGTCAGCCCATAAACCTGGCAGAAACCGCACTTGAACACCGCGATCGCCCGGCGCAGCAGATCTTGCGCGATCGGCGAGGCGCCGTAGACGATCAGCCTCAGGCTCGAGAGATCGGCATCGCGCACCTCGGGCCGTTGCAACATGAACAGGATCACCGCCGGCACCAGGAACAGTTTGGTTATTCGTTCCCTGGCGGTGAGCTCGATAACCGCCGCCGGGTCGACGTCGCGCATGACCACGTTGCGGATTCCGGCGAAAAGACCGTAAGCGCCCCACACCGTGCCCGCGATGTGGAACTGCGGCATGACGATGAGGCTGACGTCGTCGTCGCGCCATTGAATGGCGGCGTAGCCGGCCCGCAGCTCGGCGCAGATGTTGCCGTTGGTCAGACGCGCGCCCTTGGGGTCGCCGGTGGTGCCGCTGGTATACATCTGCACGACCACGTCCCCGGACCTGGCGGCGGCGGCCGGCGGATCCTCGGACTGCCCGGCGCGCCAGTCGTCGAAGGAAGGCCACGCGCGGTGTCCGCCGTCCAGCGCCAGAACCCTGCCGATCGACTTCAACTCCGCCCGCAAATCCTCGACCAGGCCGGTGAATTCGGCGCCGACGATCATCAACTCGGCGCCGGAATCGTTGACGATAAAGGCGATCTCGGCCGGAGCCAGACGCCAGTTGACCGGCACCAACACCGCGCCGGCCTTGGACGCGCCCAACAGGATTTCGTAATAGGTGTCGGTATTCTTGGCCAGGAGTGCCACGCGCGCGCCGCGCGAAAGCCGTTCGGCCGCGAAGCCGCCGGCTACCTGGTTGGCGCGGCGGTCGAGGGCGCCATAGCTGGTCTCGCGCCCCTCGAATACCATCGCAACGTCGCCGGGCAGGGCGGCTGCCTGGGCGCGGGACAAATCGGCGAGGGTGTCGACGACAGGCGGCCCGGCCATTCTCACGCAGTCCCAACGCAATCGGTTCGCGGCAAACGCCGGCGCCGGAGCGGTCTCTCCGCCCCGGCGCCGGTAAAACACGCGAGGCGGCGGTCAGAACTCCTTGCCGAGCATGGAGTCGATTGACAGTTTGCCGCCGCCCTTCAAGAAGATGGCAATGAAGACAATTCCCCAGAGCAGCGCGAATTCGTATCCGCCCTTATTCCAAAAATAGCCGTTGCCGAGATGGACAACGAAAGCAGCGATCAACAGCTCGATCGCCGCCGCCAGGGCCCAGGGCCGCGTGAGCAGGCCAAAGGCGATCATCAGGCCGCCGACGACTTCGATGATGCCGAGGACGATCACCCACAATTCGGCCGGCACGAAGCCGAATTTGGTCAAGAACCCATTGAAGCCCTCCGGGTTGAATTCAAACATATGGAACAGCTTCATTAGGCCGTGAGGCACCAGCATGATGCCGGCGAAAAAGCGGACCAACGGATAGCTCATGTCCGCGCCCCATTCATAGAGGCCGGCCACCGCCGGAACGATAAGTTTCGGCGAAGATGAATCGTTAGCCATGTGGACGTCTCCCCAATGTTGTCGTTGCAAGCCGCGTCACCGTGGGTTTGTGCCCGATCACACATCGCACGCCGACCCACCGCGCCCGGCATTGGCGTGAATCATACATTGAGATACGCGTTTTGGTAAAGGGCAAGGTCACGGCAGGTCGACGAGAACGATTTCACCCTCCCCGACGGCGCGAATCGCCACGTCGTCCTCGCCGGCGATGGCAACGCCGTCGCGTTCGCCGACGGCGACGCCGTTGACTTCGAGCGCGCCGCGCGTCGGCACCAGATAGGCGCGCCGGCCCGGCGTAAATTCGTGGACCACGCTTTGTCCCGCCTCAAACGTCGCCGCCAGGAGCGCCGCGTCCTGATGGATCGGCAGCGGCCCTTCGCCGTCGCCGTCGCGGCCCGAAGCGAGCACGACAAGCTGTCCCGCGCGATCGCCCGCGGGAAAGGCGCGCGCCGCCCAGCCGGGCGCCAGCCCCCGCTCGCGCGGTTCGATCCAGATCTGAAAGATCAGCGTGTCGTCGGCCTCGTAATTGTATTCGGAATGCCTGATCCCGGTGCCGGCGGTCATCACCTGCACGTTGCCGGCCTCGGTCCGGCCCTTGTTGCCGAGATGATCCTGGTGGCTGATCGCACCGGTGCGGACGTAGGAGATAATCTCCATGTCGCGGTGGCCGTGCATGGGAAAACCGCCCTTGGGGCGGAACGTGTCGTCGTTCCATACCCGCAACGGGCCGAAGCCCATGCGCGCCGGGTCGTGATAGTCGCCGAAGCTGAAATGGTGGCGGGCCACGAGCCAGTCGGCATCGAAGCGGCCGAGGCTGGCGAAGGGCCTGACGTCGATCATGCGAATTTCCCCTGGGTACTGGGAGAAATCAGGCCGCCGCCAGCACGTCGCGCCCGTGCGGTTCGGTAAAATCGATCACCGGTCCCTTGGGCACGATACCGGTCGGATTTCTGAGCAGGCTGATCGAGTGATAGCCCTGCTTATAGCGGTCCGGCTTTACCGTCTCGGCGATGCCGGGCATCTGATAGAGCTCGCGCGTGTAGGCCCATAAATTCGGGTAGTCGACGATGCGCCGCTTGTTGCACTTGAAGGCGCTGACATAGGCGACGTCGAAGCGGGCCAGAGTCGGGAACAGCCGCCAGTCGGCCTCGGTAAGCCGGTCGCCCACCAGGTAGCGCCGCGTCGCCAGGCGCTCCTCGAGCATGTCCAGCGTCTCGAACAGCGCGTCGAACGCCTCCTCGTACGCCTCCTGGCTGGTGGCGAAGCCGGCGCGGTAGACGCCGTTGTTGACGGTCTCGTAGACGCGCGTATTGACCGCGTCGATTTCGTCGCGCAGCGCCTCCGGATAAAGGTCGATCGAGGCGTCGCCGCCCGTGCCGTCGAAGGCGCCGTTGAACATGCGGATGATCTCGGACGATTCGTTGTTCACCATCCTGTCGCTCGCTTTGTCCCAAAGCACGGGCACGGTCACCCGGCCGGTGTAGTCGGGTTCCGAGAGCGTGTAGATTTCGTGCAACGCGTGCTTGCCGAACAGGGCGTCGCGGAACTGCTCCGAATCGTTGTCGAAAATCCAGCCTTGATCGCTGCGCCGCGAGGTCACGGTCGACATCGAGACCACGTCCTCCAGCCCCTTGATGGCGCGAACCAGTTGCGTCCGGTGCGCCCACGGGCAGCCGATCGAGATGTACAGGTGGTAGCGCCCGGCTTCCGCCTTGAACCCGCCCCGGCCCGAGGGGCCGGCGGCGCCGTCGGGGGTCACCCAGTTGCGGACGGGCGAATCCTGGCGTTGGAAGCGGCCTTCCTTGTCGCGGATCGGGATGTCTTCCGTTTGCCATTTTCCGTCGACGAGTTGTCCCATTTTTTCCGTTCTCCTTGTGTCGGGCGCCCTAGGCGGCGTCGGCCAGCCGGCCGCGGTCGTGCGGCGCGGTGAAGTCGATCTCCGGCCCCTTGGGCACGATGCGGGTCGGGTTGATCGATTCGTGGCTGCCGTAATAGTGCTGTTTGCAGTGGAACATATCGACCGTTTCGGCCACGCCCGGCACCTGGTAAAGCTCGCGCGTGTAGTTCCACAGGTTCGGATAATCCATCAGCCGCCGCTTGTTGCACTTGAAGTGGCCGAAATAGATCGGGTCGAAGCGCACCAGCGTGGTGAACGCGCGCCAGTCGGCCTCGGTGATTTGCTCGCCGGCGAGATAGCGCTGGCGCGCCAGCCGCGCCTCCAGATCGTCGAGCACGGCGAACAAATCGTCGAAGGCCTCGTCGTAGGCCTCCTGGCTCCGGGCGAAGCCGCACCTGTAGACGCCGTTGTTGACGTGGTTGTAAATCGGCTCGTTGATGGCGTCGATTTCGTCCCGGAGCGCTTCGGGATAGAGATCGAGCGCGGGGTTGCCGGCGCCGGCGCCGTCGAAGGCGCTGTTGAACATGCGGATGATCTCGGAGGATTCGTTGCTGACGATGGCGCCGCGCGCCGTGTCCCACAGCACCGGCACCGAGGCACGGCTGGTGCAGGAGGGATCGGCCCGCAGATAAACCTCGTGGATGAATTTGGCGCCGAACAGCGGATCGCCGGTGCAGCCGGGGCCGGCCTCGAAGCTCCAGCCCTTGTCCGCCATGTGCCAGTGCACGACCGAGACCGGGATCGCGTCTTCGAGCTGCTTCAGCTTGCGCACGATCAGCGTGCGGTGGGCCCACGGGCAGGCCAGCGAGACGTACAGGTGATAGCGCCCGGCCTCGGCCTTGAAGCCGCCCTCGCCGGATGGCCCCGGCCCGCCGTCGGCGGTGACCCAGTTGCGGAAGGCCGCCTCGCGCCGCTGGAAACTGCCGTCCTTTTTGTGGCGGCTGTCGCTGTCGTCCCGCCACTTGCCGTCGATCAACATACCCATGCGATTCGCTCCTGTTCGTCATTGTCGCCGTGGCGGCGGCGCGCGCCGGCGTTGGATTGCAAATTAGTACGTTTTCCGCACGGAGAACATCCATGCCACGAAAATTTGATCGGCTGGCTCCGGCGGACCCTTGGCCGCCGCCTCATTGGGTGCAACGAAACGCGATGCTTCGCAATCAATGTCATCGACTCGTAGCGCAAAAATTGGTGCTTGACAAAACGAACGATCGTGCTATTTTATTCGTATGGCACAATTGGCGCACGAGCGAAAGACCGGGCCGCGCGGTCAACGCACGCGATCCGGGGCAATATCCGGCGGGCGGTCCGGCGCCGCGCCGCGCCGCAAGGGCGAGGCGACGCACGAGGCGATCCTCGGCCATGCGCTCGAGCTTGCCAGCGTACACGGGCTCGAAGGCATCAGCATCGGCGCCCTGGCGCGCGAGACCGGCCTGTCGAAAAGCGGCCTGTTCGCGCATTTCGGCTCCAAGGAAAAGCTGCAGATCGAAATCCTCGACGCCACCGCCGAGCG
>CBDVDY010000156.1:0-6780 GCA_965372875.1 uncultured Alphaproteobacteria bacterium
TCGCCGCCGAGGCGAGGATCTCGAACTGGTCCGGGGCGATGAAGCGGAAGTAATGGGCGTAGAGGCCGCCGGCGAGGCCGGCGACGCCCGAACCCAGCGCGAAGATCGAAATCTTGATCCACATGGCGTTGCGGCCAAGCGCGGTAAAGGCGATTTCGTCGTCGCGCATGGCGGTAATGGCGCGGCCGTAATCGCCGCTGACGACCCATCGCACCAGCAATACGACCAGAATCGCCACGACGAAGACCAGCACGACATACGCTGGCTTTTCCGCCGCCCCTTCGATCAGCCGCGGGATTTTCATGATACCGCCGGACGCGCCCATGAAATCCAGGTTCCTGATCACCTGCAACAGCCCGAGCTGAAAGCCGATACTGGCGATCAACAGGTAATCCCCCGCGACCCGGAGCGAGGGCAGCGACAGGGCGATCGAGAATACCAGCGCGAGACCGGCGCCCAGGATGATGCTGACGACGACGGGAACCCCCAGTTCGAGGGCGAGCAGCGCCGACGTGTAGCCGCCGAGAGCAAAGAAGATCGGGTGCGCGATGCTGATCAGCCCGCCATAGCCGATGATCAGGTTGAAGCTCGAGGAGAGGATTATCCAAATCCCGATCAGCATCAGAATTGTATAAATGTATTCCATGTCCCTATCCCGCCCCGGCCTCGTCGACGCTCTCGACCTCGGCGAGTTTTCGGGTCCCGGTCTGGAACCTCGTCCGGCGCTTGGGCAGCCGGAAGCCGCTCGGCATGAAGATTATGGCGAAGAACAGGAAGCCATACAGCAGAACGCCCTCCCACTCCGAGGGGAGAACCAGAATGCTCATTCTTTGGATGAGTGTCAGGACGACCGCCGCCAACGCGGCGCCGAAAATATTGCCGACGCCGCCCAGGATCGTCGCCACCACCGCGAACAGCAGGAGATCGAGCGACGTCGTCGGATGGACTTGAGCGCGCGCGCCGTAAAGGCACATACCGACAAACGCGACGGCGCCGGCAACCAGCAGCGTCACCATAAACACCCGATCCTTGTTAATTCCGTACAGCTCGGCGAGGCCGGGGTTGTCCGCGACCGCAACCATGAACTGGCCCTGCCGCGTGTAATTGAGCCCAATATAGAGCGCCACGATCACCGCAACCGTGATTCCGATCGCGGGGACGTCCCAAGCGCTCATGGCCACGCCGCCGACCATCGTGACCGGCCACATGATCTGCTCGAACAGCGTCTCGGGAAACGTGCCGAAAATGAAGGTCAGCACGTAGGACATGAACTCCGAGAACACCAGCGTGAAAATGAAAAACGTCATTACCGACGAGCGCCGGAGGCGCAGCGTCCTGAAACCAAAGCGCTCCAGTAAAAATGTCGCCGCCAAGGTGATGGCGAGGCCGACGGGGATGCCGATCCAGGGCGACAGCCCGAGGCCCTGCACCGCCCAATAGCTGGCATAGAAGGCGATGCCCATCATGCCGGCCTGGGCGAAATTGAACAGGTTGACGACCTTGAGGACGAGGGCGAAGGCGATCGCGGACAGGACGTAGTACGTGGACGTCGCAAATCCCGTCCAGACGATCTGGCCGATATTGGCGAACGTGAACATGTCGAGGTCGACGAAAGAGAACATGTCGGGTCGCTCCCCGGCGTTGGCGGGCCCGCGGCAGCGCTGCCGCGGGCCCAGACCAAACTTACGAAACGGCTGCTATTCGACCTTCGCCAGCGGTACGAACTTGCCGTCCTTGACCGTCAACAGATAGACGGGCTTGCGCACCTTGTGATCGGCGCCGATGGTGATCTTGCCGGTAAGCGGCAGATCGTAGGTGCCGACGGCCAGAAGCGCCTTGCGGGCGTTTTCGCCGGTCTGTGCCATGCCGTTCTTGTCCATGTATTTGAACAGCGCGGCGATCAGATACGGCGCGTCGTGCAGGTATTGGGTGTAGGGAAGCCCATAGGGCCCGCGACCCTCTTCCTTCTCCCAGCGCGCCACGTAATCGGCGACCGCCGGCCGGTCCTGGACGCCTGGGGCCAGCGAGGTGACGATCAGCCCCTCGGCCGCGGCACCCAGTGCCTTCACCAGCTTCGGGTTATAGGCGGCCGAATAGGACGAGACCCGCTGGTTCATGCCGAGCTGACGCATCTGGGCGATGATCTGCGGGATTTCGGCGACCAGACCATGGACGTGGATCATGTCCGGGTTGCTGGCGCGGATTTTCAGTAGCGCGCCGGTGAAATCCGTGGCCTTGGGCTCGTAGGATTCGAAGGCCGCCATGGTGCCGCCATTGGCCTCGAAGGTCTTTTTATAGACCAGCGCGGCGACCTGTCCGGTCTCGTTGTTGATGTAGAGCATCGCCGCCCGCTTCTTCTTCAGTGTGTTGGCGGTGTACTTGGCGAGCGCCGTGAGATCGACGTCGGCCAGCGGAAACGCCGTGTAGACGTAATCGCCGAGGCTGGCGATGGTCGGCGAGTTGGCGCCGATCGAGATCGCCAGCGTCTTGTTGTCGTTGGCGACCGGGGCTATGGCCTTGACCACGTTGGACCATGCGGTCACGAACACCGATACCTTCTCGACCGTCGCCAGGCGCGTCGCGGCCTGGATGCCGATCTGCGAATCGGCCCTGGTGTCGAGCACGATCATCTCCAGCTTCTTGCCGTTGATGCCGCCGGCCTTGTTGATGGCGTCGACGGCCCAACCGGCAACCTTGACCTGGTCGTTGCCGTAAAGCGCCGAACGGCCGGTGATCGGCATGGCGAGGCCGAACTTGTATGTTTCCGCCGCCTGGGCCTGCATGGCCAAGGGTGCGGCAATCGCCATGACGCCGAACGCGGCGCCCAGTTTGAGCGACACGCGCCGCCCAATCTTCAATCCACTCCTTGCTGTCATCGTAATCCTCCCATGTCACAAGGTTGGTCTCGAACGGCCGCGATCGGCGTGATTGCCTCACCTACCGCCCGTCTATCGCGAGAGGCGCATACGCGGCGGCACCTCTCCTTGGTTGTCGTCTCCCTTTTCCTCATCCGCTCGCCCGCTGGCCGGCGGAGGCATGTACCCCCTCGATCAAGGCCAGCGCCTCGGCCAACGGCATAACGTCGGCGTATTTCGACGCCATGTCGAACAAATTGACCGCGTGCGACACGCGGCTGCGGTCGTAAACGCATTCCTCGGGCACCACGACGCGGAAATTATAGGCGAACGCGTCGACCACCGTGCCGCGCACGCAGCCGCTGGTGGTGCAGCCGGCAACGAACAGCGTATCGACGTTGAGGTCGATCAGATGACTGGTCAGCGCCGTCGCGAAGAACGCGCTCGGGTGCTTTTTAGGCAGCAGGATATCGCCCTCGGCGGGCGCGATTTCGGCCACGAATTCGTATCCCTTGGCTGGAATGGTCATGATGCTCGGGATCTTCTCCGCCAGCCGCCCGCCGTCGTACGATTTCTTGGGTGCGACGTGCGGATAGAGCACCGGCAGCCCGCGGGCGCGAAACGCGGCCAACAGCGGCTGGATATGGTCGACCGCCGCCCAGCCCACGTCGCCGCAGGAGGTCGGGAACTCCTCGATCGCCTGCCAGAACGGCTTCCGTTCGGTGCCGACGGTGCGGTACTGCACGTCGATGATCAAAAGCGCCGGGCGCTCGCCCATGCCCTGGGGCGCGCCGAACCCCGCCGCCCGATAGGCTTTCTGCTCTTCCTCGCTGACGATGCCGTCCCAGGGCCGGGTCATGGCCGTGCCGCTCCGTTGCCGTATTTCCGTTCCAGCGCATCGTAATGGGGCTTGCCGACAACCCTCTGACGCTCGTCGAAAGACACCAGGATATTGCCGACCGCGGCGAGCGAGCCGTCGCGCTTCAGCGCGCCGAGGGCGGTCTGCATGCCGTGGATGGCGCTTTGCAGCGCCGCGTTGGCGTAGAGCACGACCGAAAACCCCATGCCGGCGAGCTCGGCCTGCTCCAACAGCGGGGTATTGCCGCCGAACACCATGTTGGCGAGTTGCGGCACGCCGAGCCGGGCCGGGATCGCGGCAAGCTCCTCGGCGCTCTCCGGCGCCTCGACGAAGGTGATGTCGGCGCCGGCCTCGATGAACGCCTCGGCGCGTTCGAGCGCCGCCTCGAAACCCAGAATCTGGCGCGAATCGGTGCGCGCGATGATCTGAAAATCGCCGTCCGCGCGGCTGTCCACGGCGGCGCGGATCTTCTGCAGCATCTCGTCCGTCGGGATCACGTCCTTGCCGGCGAAATGTCCGCAGCGCTTGGGAAATACCTGGTCCTCGATCTGGATGGCGCTGGCGCCCGCGCGTTCCAACACCTTGACGGCGCGGGTTACGTTGATGGCGTTGCCGAATCCGGTGTCGGCGTCGACGATCAGCGGCAGCGACACCACGTCGCGCATGGCGGCGACGTGATCGGCCAGCTCGGCCAGCGTGATCAGGCCGAGATCGGGGGTGCCGAGGAACATATTGGTGACGCCCGCCCCGGTGACGTAAATGGCCTCGAATCCGGCATCCTCGATGACCCGCGCCGCCAGTGCATTGGGCGCGCCCGGTATGATCACCGCCTGGCGCCGGGCAACCAGCGCCTTCAGCACCTTGTTGGGGGTCGGGGTCGGAGTGATGGACGCGCTCACGCCGCGTCCTCCGCGCTTTCGCCCGCGCCGGCAAAGCCGGCCGTCCCATGCGCCGCAAGATTTTGCCGCGCCTCGGCGATATGGGCGCGCATCAAGCGCTCGGCCCGATCGGCGTCGCGCGCCCGCATGGCGGCCATGATGTCCTGGTGCTCGACCAGCGCCTCGTGGGCCCGGCCCGGGCGCACGCTCGAGCGGAAGCGATAGACCCGCATCAAATAGTAGAGCTCCTCGCACAGCAGCTCGAACAGCTTCTCGCTCCTGGCGCCGCGCACCACGAGATAATGGAAGTCCTGGTCGCCGGCCTCCTGAAAATAACCCTCGCCGGCCGAGAGATCGGGGTTGCGTTCGTGCGCCGCGAGCTTGGCCGCCAGATCGTCCATCTCCTTCTCGCTCATGCGCTCGGTGGCGAGCCGGCAGGCCATGCCTTCGAGGGCCTCGCGCACGAAAAAGATTTCGATGAGATCGTCGGCCGTGAGCGAGACCACGTGCGCGCCGATATGCGGCGTCCGCGAAACCAGCTTGCGGCCCTCGAGCCGCCGGATCGCCTCGCGCAACGGCCCGCGGCTGATGCCGAAGGTGCGGGCCAGCAGCGCCTCGCTGAGGCGGCTGCCCGGCGCCAACTCGCCCTTGACGATCGCGGTGACGATCTTGTCGAAGGCCTGGTCGGCGAGCGTGCGGATTTCCAGGGGACTGGTCAGCGTCATCGATATTTTGCCGTTGTTGACAGTTGACGATCACACTTGCAACCGGCCCCGGAGTCAAGAGCCGAATCGACCCCTGTCCCCGAGTTTTCGAGTTAACAGTCTGGAATTGTTAAATTTAATCCAGCAATCCGCGTAGTACGCAGGGCAATATTCCGCCCTGGCGGTAGTATTCGGCTTCGCGCGCGGTGTCGAGCCGGGCGAGCAGGCGCACCGCTTCCTCGGACCCATCGGCGCGGATAAAGCGGCAGCGCACCTGCATGCGTGGGGCAATATGACCGGCGATCCCGGCGATATCGACGGTCTCGCCGCCGTCGAGGCCCAGACTCTTGCGGCTAACGCCTTCGGGGAACTGCAAGGGCAACACCCCCATGCCGACGAGATTCGAGCGGTGGATACGCTCGAAGCCCTCGGCGATCACCGCGCGGATGCCGAGGAGCCGCGCCCCCTTGGCGGCCCAGTCGCGCGACGAGCCGGTGCCGTATTCGCGTCCCGCGACGACCACCAGCGGCACGCCTTCGTCCCGGTAGCGCAGCGCCGCGTCGGCGGCGGCCATCAACTCGCCGTCCGGCATGTGGCGCGTCACGCCGCCCTCGGTGCCGGGCGCCATCTCGTTGCGGATGCGGATGTTGGCGAACAGGCCGCGCATCATCACCTCGTGATTCGCCCGCCGCGCGCCATAGACGTTGAACTCGGCGGGAGCGACACCCTGCCCTTCAAGATAGCGCGCGGCCGGGCTGTCGGCGGCGATGGGGCCCACCGGCGAAATGTGGTCGGTGGTCACGCCGTCGCCCAGCAGCATGAGGATGCGTGCGCCGATGATGTCGCCGGGCGGATCGGGGGTGGGCGCGACGCCATCGAAAAGGGGCGGCCGCTTGATATAGCTGCTGGCGGAATCCCATTGGTGGATCGCGCCGCCGCCGCCGCCGCTTGCGCCGAATATTTCGGCATAGCGCGCGCGGAACATCCCGGGCGACAGAGATCCGCCGACTTCCGCCTCGATCTCCCGCGACGTGGGCCAGATATCGCGCAAATGGACGGAAGCACCGTCGCCATCCTCGCCCAACGGTTCGGCGGCAAGGTCGGCGAGCAGCGAGCCGGCGATGGCATAGGCGACGACCAGCGCCGGCGAGGCCAGAAAATTCATCCGCACCTGGGGGTGGACGCGGCCTTCGAAATTGCGGTTGCCGGAAATGACCGCGCCGACCGCGAGGTCTCCGTCCTCGATGGCCTCGGCGACCGGCGCCGGCAGCGGCCCGGAATTGCCGCAACAGGTGGCGCAGCCGAAGCCGGCGACATGAAACCCGAGCGCGTCGAGATCGTCCTGCAGGCCCGACTTCGCAAGGAAATCGGCGGCGACCGGGCTTCCCGGCGTCAGCGACGTCTTGACCCAGGGCTTGGAGGCGAGCCCGCGCGCCCGCGCCTTGCGGGCCAGCAGACCGGCCCCCGCCAGCAGCGCCGGGTTG
>CBDVDY010000157.1:0-6738 GCA_965372875.1 uncultured Alphaproteobacteria bacterium
TTCGCCGTCAATATCGCGGGCGATAGGTCGCCGGCGGAACCTAGCGCACGCAATTATCCGTCGCAAGGTGCCGAAATGAAATATCGATGTCGCAGGCTACTGTCACGATGGAGTGGGCGTGGGCTTCCGCGCGTCCGGCGGCGCGCCACGGCGAACCCGCACGCGTCGCGCCGTCGACCACCAAGTCCTGAAAAATGCGGCGTTTCGCATAACAGCGACCGCCAAGACCAGCACGACGAACGGCGCCTGCAACCAGTTCGGCGGCGGCACCTCGCGATGGAAGTCCTGGAAATGGATATACAGGAAATAGGCCGTATGCAGCGCCACGAGCACGAGGCTGCTGTCGGCCAAGGCCCGGTTCCAGCGGTGCATGGCAATCCACTCCGCCCGCGACTCCATGAACAGATAGGTGGCAATGGCCGAACACGCGATGACCCACAAGCGACGCCATATCCAGTAGGGCACACCATGAATACGGCCCGTCCGGCCGTCAATTTCGGAAATCGACGTCAACCCGTCTCACGGTATCTCCCGGGCGCGTCGTCATAGAGCAGCAAAAATTTGGCGCTATCGTGGCGTTCTCTTCCAAAGGCCGGGGACCGGCCGAGGCCGCGAAACCGAAAACGCCCCCCCGGTCGGGTGCTCAGCGCACGCGATGCTCGGGCCCGCGACCGCGATAGGCGTCGATGAAGGCGGCGGCGGCGGCGGCATCGAACTCGGGCATGCGCAGCCGCCGGCGCCATGCGGTCAGCACGATATCCGAGCCCAGGCCGTTTTTTGGCACCAGCACGACGCCGCTCCACGGCGCCGCGAAAAGCGCCGTCCAGGTCTCGAGCGTTGCCATGATTGTCTTGCCCGGGGTCTCGTAATAGATCACGACCATGCCGTGCTCGATGGAATGCACCAGACGTTCCGGCGTCTGCCGCGTACGATAGAATCCGGGGTTGACCCATTTCAGGGAGTGCGTGCCGGAGGTCGGTGGATCGCCGCGGTAGCCGACGATCGCGCCATCCTGCACATGGCCCCGCCCATCGTTCGGCAGGCGCTCGACCTTGGCCAGAGCCGGGCGACCCTGGGCGACCAGGTCCTGGAACGCCGCCGCGTCCCGTTCCGCCCCCAGGTAATCGACGATCGCCCAGATGGCCAGCCCGGCGAGGACGATGCCAATTCCGCCTCTGACCGGCGTGATCTTTCCGATCAGGCCGGCCTTGCGGGCCGGACCGGCGGAGGCCGCGGAACGCGCGGGTTTTCGACGCTTCGACTTGGATTTGGCCATGGCGGCTCCCTCTTTGATCGCGGCGGCCAGAGGCTCCGCCCCGGCCCACTGGGTTAGGCCATCCCGCCGCCTGGCGCAAGAGCGCGCATGGGCGGGTTAAATGATTGCTTAAGGCTCGCTCCGTAGCCTGTTGCACTCAGGGGCGCAGCTGGGAAACGCCGCCTCTTGGACCATGAATCCAGGGTGCCGGCGACCGCCATGACCGAAGCAAGAATAGCCGTATTGCTGCCATGCCGCGACGAGGAGGAGGCAATCGCCTCCGTTGTCCGCGAATTTCGATCCGCCCTGCCCAGCGCCCGAATTTACGTTTACGACAACAATTCGACCGACCAAACGGCGGCGCGCGCGGCCGAGGCCGATGCCGTCGTGCGGCGCGAGGCGATGACCGGGAAGGGCAACGTGGTCCGCCGGATGTTCGCCGACATCGACGCCGACATATACGTGCTGGCCGACGGCGACGGCACCTATGACGCCCAAGCCGCGCCGCAGATGGTCGAGCGCCTGTTGCGCGATCAGCTCGACATGGTGGTTGGCGCGCGCGACGCCACGCCCGACAGCCAGGCGTATCGTCCGGGGCACAGGCTGGGCAATCGGCTGATCACCGGCTGCGCGGGCCTATTGTTCGGCCGGCGGTTCAACGACATCCTGTCCGGGTATCGGGTGCTCTCGCGGCGCTTCGTCAAATCGTTTCCGGCGCTGGCGACCGGATTCGAGATCGAAACCGAGCTGACCATTCATGCCCTCGGCCTGCGGCTGCCGGTGGCCGAAATCGACACCAGATACGTCGCGCGTCCGGCAAATTCGTCGAGCAAGCTCAGCCCGTTCGGCGACGGGCTGCGGATCGCCGCGACCATGCTGCTGTTGTTCAAGGACGTGCGGCCGTTCGTCTTTTTCGGGCTCCTGTTCGCCCTGTTCGCGGCAAGCTCGGTGGCGCTCTCCGTCCCCCTGTTCGTGACCTATATAGAGACCGGGCTGGTGCCGCGAATTCCCACGGCGATCCTGGTTACCGGGCTGATGCTGCTGGGCTTTCTCAGCCTCGCCTGCGGCATGATTCTCGACAGTGTCGCCCGGGCCCGGCGCGAGACCAAGCAGCTCGCCTACCTGTCGACTCCGCCGTTCGAATTTCGCGACCAGGCGGAAACCGGGGCGCGCGGGATGCAATCGCGGTTGGGGGACGCTTGGCCGCAAGAGAAGCCAGCCGCGAAGCCGCGCCGTTCCGCCTGATCCGCCGCCGCCGGCAAGCCGGTCAGCGCGCCAATTCGAACAGGCGAAACGCCTCGCCGAACTCGGGCGCAAGGGCGACCGGCCGCAGCCAGGCGGGCAGCGCGTCCCGCAACAGCCGCAGGTAAAAAGTGCTTTTTCCCCGTTGTCCCGCGAACAGGGCGGCCTCGGTGGCGTCCGGACACAACAGGATAAGATCGACCTCGCGGGCCCGCGCCAAGGCCAGCGCGTCGGCATCTTCCGCGGCCGACATCAGGCGATGGACGGCAAGGATACCGGCGCCGTTGCGGTGATAGGGCGTGGCGATGACGCGATGCCGGGTACGGTACAGGAGCTCTGGGCCGAAATTGACCGACGCGACAATGGTTCGCGGCCTATCGCCGAGGCCACGTGGATCGTTCAAGAGACGCGCCAAATCCCCGAGCGGACACGAAGCCCGCGCCGCCAGAGCATTCACGTTCGCGCCCGTTTCCGTGCCCGAATCCGAATCCGCCGGTTCCGGGGACGCCTGCAACGCCGTCCCCAGCATCGGCGGCCCGAACAGGAAAACAGCGACGGCAAGGCCGCCCGCCAGTGCGCGCAGGCGTGGCGCGGCGCCGGCCTCGATGCGATCGAGCACCCGGCCCAGCAGCACGGCGAAGGCCGGCAGCAGC
The DNA here is from genome assembly GCA_965372875.1 of uncultured Alphaproteobacteria bacterium. Taxonomy (GTDB): domain Bacteria; phylum Pseudomonadota; class Alphaproteobacteria; order CBDVDY01; family CBDVDY01; genus CBDVDY01. The sequence continues at coordinate 3,151 of CBDVDY010000157.1, forward strand.
AGCAGCACCGCGTAGCCCACCGCGCGCATCTGATAGAGAGTCAAGGGCACGAACAGCGCCGTCCCCGCGCAAAGATAAATCCAGGCGCGCCGCCGTTCGGGATCCGGCTCCCGCCAGGCGAGCCAGACCAGCGCCGGTATGGCGGGCAAGGCCATGCCGAGCCAGTAAATCAGCGGGCCGAACGCCAAACGATCGGGGTCGACGAGCGGCTGGATCTCGGGCACCAGATCGAGCCAGATGGGGATGATCGCGGGGTCGATGCCGGCGAGCGGACCGTCGTAAAATTTGGGAAATGCCAGCCCAAGACAAATGGCCGCGAGGGCCACGCAGATGCCCGAGACCAGAAGCCGCCGCGAAGGGCGTGCGGGGGCCAGGCCGCGCCGCTCCAGAACCGCCAAGGCCGCCCAGACCGCCGCGTTCAAAGCCAGCGCGGTCCACGCGACCACCGAGATGCGGTCGTATTCCGGCACCAGGATCTCTCCGGCGGAACGCTCCAACAGCAAGGCGGCCGTCGTCGCCGCCAGCAGCGAAACCGAGAAATACAGCCCCTTCCGCGCGAAATCCCTACGCGCAAATTCCTTCTGGGCGAAATCCTCCTGGGCGAAAACCCAGAACAGCCCCAGTACCGCGATATTGACGAACAGGGCGGCCATGGATTCGACACTGACCCACAGGGCCAGCGCCGCCACCAGCCCGGCGGCGATACACACAGGCGCGCGAAACGGCCGCAGCAGGAGACGAATCGTGCATCCCATGGCGAGCACGAACAGCAGCAGGTTCAGACCGTGATGATCGGCCCGGCCGGCCATGAAATCCGCGAACATCGCCGGCTGCAACAGGAACAGCAGGCCGAGCAGAAGCCGCTGCCTGCCGTCCAGGACCGGCCGCATTCCCCAGTCGAGGGCGGCCAGCGTCGCCAGTTGCAGAACCGGGCCGATCCAGACGCCCGACCAGAACAGCCCGTCCTCGAGCCCGGCGAAAGGCGTGGCCAGCCAGGCGCCGGCGATCAACAGCGCGTCGAACGGCCGGGTCCAGTGCAGAAATTCGCCATAGGGCGCGTTGCCGAGCGGGAAGGCGTTGCTGAACCAATCGCCGCCCGCCATCAAATACCGGACACGGGCCAGACGCATATAGGAATCTGGCCCGATAAGACCGCCGTCGAGGGCGGGCGAGAACCCCTGGCTCAAATACACGGCCTGCAGCACGAGGCAAAGCAGGATCGGCGCCCAAAGGCTGCCGTTTAAGGAAAATTGCCGGTTCATCCGATCCCGCCCGCGACCAGCCGCGCCAGGATCTCTCCAGAGGCGGCTTCGATGCCTGTACGATTAGCAGAACCCCAGTAAAGCTGGGCTTCTCCGCCCCATTTACCTACGCTTGGGTTGATATTTCGCTAAACCCGGCTGTGATGGCTCCGAAACGCCCGGGTCGTGTCCTAATTCGAAGATTGCAGGCAAAACGATCCCCCGTTGATCGTTGCCAGCGGGGGCTCGTTTCATGGCGCTACTTCGTCAATGTAAAGCGCGCATCGGGACGGTATTCGCTTCCGTCGGCTCGCCACCACTTGACCTTTTCGCTGTCGAGGGTGACATGCCAGGCCTTCTGAGCCGTATTACTTCAACTTGTAGGCCCCGGTAGCGCGGTTGCAGCCCTGGAAGTGGCCCTTCCGGACGGTCGGGAACTGCCCGAGATACTTGTATGACCCCCCGCCGGTGATGCCGGCATACTTGCCAGTGCCGTTGATGAACGTCCATTCGCCGCCAGGGTTGCCGGTTCTCGTCGCCTTACCCAATGTCTTGTCACCGTCAGCGTCGACGTATTCGCAGATGCCATCGCCGGTCGCGGTGCCCTGCATCACCCGAACCACGCCGACGCACTGGAACGAAGTTTTGTCGAACGGGCCGCCGGCCACATTGCTCCGCGCGCTGCCTGTGAGCGTATAGCTGAGAGCAATGTGCGCCTTCGAATGCACGATCGCGTTCGAGGTACCGGCCCAGCAGTTGGTGATATCATAGCCGCCGGACTTGTCGAGTTCCGCCGCTTCGCCGGCGGCGGGCGCGTGGATCAAAGCCAGCCCCAAAATCGTTATCGCAAGGAACATCCTCATGGTGCTTCCTCCCCTGTCGCGCGTTTGTATGTATACGAGTGTTATTCTCGCGTAATTGTACGCGCGTCGCAGGCGGTCTTGTCAATGGGCGTGTTGGTCGCATAGGGAGGACGGCTGCCGATAGCGAAGCTCTAAACCTGTCACCAGAAAATAGGGGGACACAATACCAATATCAGACGAGGTCCGCCGCCGCCGCCGCGCGCCCGAATTAATTAGTATTGTGTCCCCGGTTTTTGAGACCCCTTTAATTCACAACTCTTTGACGGCTTTATCGCGGAGGCGTTCGGGGCTATCCTGATCGGTGGAGCCGCGACGCACGGCTTCGGGGCTTAGAACACCCCTCAATGACCGGTTGCCGCTGACCGATAACAGCGGCGCTCCTGACTATGGTCGGGGTGCCTGTGGTTATACAACAGGCCTTCGGCTAAAGGCCACGGGGGCCGTGTCATTGCGGTTGTTCTAACGCCCCGATCACCAGTCGAAATCTTGCCATCTTCCAGCGGGCGCGCTGGGGGCTCTGGCTCGAGGGGGTGGGGTTGGCCCGCGTTTTTGTCGCCGTTCTTTCCTTGCTTTCCCTGGGTCCGTGTTTTCCGGCCGCCGCCACCGAACCGCTGCCCGAGAGCATCCCGGCGACGGTGCTGAGGGTGATCGACGGCGACACCATCGAGGTCGCCGCCCATGTGTGGCTCGGCATCGAGGTGACGGCGCGGGTCCGCCTGAAGGGCATCGACGCCCCGGAGCTCAACGCGCCTTGCGCAGAAGGCCGGGCCAAGGCCCGCGCCGCCCTGGCCCTGGTCCGGCGCATTGTCGGCGGCGGCCAAGAGGCGCGGACGGGCGCGGCCCGGACAGGGACCGAAAAAGGCCAAGAGGCGCGGACGGGCGCGGCCCGGACAGGGACCGATAAACAAGTGCTGCTCGGCGGCATCGAGCCGGGCAAGTATGCGCGCCGCGTGGTCGCCCGGGTCACGGCGGGCGCCGCCGACATAGCCCAAGCGCTGCTCGCGGCCAACCTGGCCAGGCCCTACGACGGCGGCAAACGGCAATCGTGGTGCGGCGAGTGAAGGGGGATGAAAAATCAGGGTGTGGAAAATAGGGGGACAGAAAATAGGGGGACACAATACCAATATCAGACGAGGTCCGCCGCCGCCGCCGCGCGCCCGAATTAATTAGTATTGTGTCCCCGGTTTTTCCGGGCGGGCGAGAACCCTTGGCTCAGGAACAATGCCTGCAGGACCAGGCAAAGCAGGATCGGCGCCCAGAGGCTGCTGCTTAAGGAAAATTGCCGGTTCATCCGACCCCGCCCGCCGCCAGCCGCGCCAGGGTCTCCCCAGAGGCGGCCTCGATGCCTGTGCGATTGCTCGAACCCCAGGAAAGCTGGGCTTCTCCGCCCATATACCTATGCCGGGGTTGATATTTCGCTAAACACTAGAGTCTGTACCCAAATAGCGTCATCCCGGAAGCCGATTTACCCGAAATCTTTGATT
>CBDVDY010000158.1:0-6671 GCA_965372875.1 uncultured Alphaproteobacteria bacterium
GGCTTGGCCAGGGTCGCGGCGTCGACGTACCACTGGTCGGTGAGCCACGGCTCGATGACCACGCCCGAGCGGTCGCCATAGGGGATGACGTTGGCATGCTCCTCGATCTTTTCGACAAGACCCAGCGCTTCCATCTCGGCCACGATCTTGTCGCGGGCGGCGTATCGATCCATGCCGCGGTATGAATCAGGCGCGTTGTCGTTGAGGCGGGCGTCCGCGTCGAAGACGTTGACCGTCTCCAGTCCATGGCGCCGGCCGACCTCGAAATCGTTGAAGTCGTGCGCCGGCGTGATCTTGACCGCGCCCGACCCTTGCTCCGGATCGGCGTACGCGTCGGCGACGACAGGGATTTTCCTTCCCACGATGGGCAGAATCGCGATCTTGCCGACGAGGCCAGCGTACCGCTCGTCCTCGGGATGCACGGCGATTCCGGTATCGCCGAGCATGGTCTCGGGCCGGGTGGTGGCGACGGTGATGAACCGCCCCTCCGCGCCCTCGATCGGGTATTTGAAGTGCCAGAGGTGGCCGCTCATTTCGCGCTGCTCGACCTCGAGGTCCGAGATCGCGGTGTGCAGCTTGGGATCCCAGTTCACCAGCCTTTTATCGCGATAGATCAGGCCGGCCTTATGGAGCTCGACAAAGACCTTGCGGACCGCGGCGGACAGCCCCTCGTCCATGGTGAAGCGTTCGCGCGCCCAGTCCGCCGAGGCGCCCAACCGGCGCAACTGACCGATGATGGTTCCACCGGATTCGGCTTTCCAATCCCATACCCGTTCGATAAACGCTTCGCGGCCGAGATCGTGCCGTGTCTTGCCCTCCGCGTCGAGTTGGCTCTCGACAACCATCTGCGTGGCGATACCGGCATGGTCCATGCCCGGTTGCCACAGCGCGTCGCGCCCGGTCATGCGGGCATAGCGGATCAGGATATCCTGGATGGTGGTGTTGAGCGCATGGCCCATGTGCAGGCTGCCCGTCACGTTGGGCGGCGGCATGACAATCGTGTACGGCGGATGGGCCGAATCGGGATTGGCGGCGAACGCGCCGGATTCCTCTTCCAGCGCATATTGACGGGCCTCGACCTGTTCGGGCCGATAGGTCTTGTCCAACATCGCGGAATCCGTACTCCCGTCCGCCGTCAACCGGTCGCGCCTCAAAACCGCGGGGAGCCTCGCCGGCGCCGCCCGCGCGGCGGCGCAGCATAATTAAAGTCAGCCGTCCTTGTCGACCAGCTTTTTGATCTCGCCCTGAACCAATTTTTCGACCAGCGGCGGCAGATAGAGATTGAGCCATTCCCGGAGCAATGGCCGGAGCGCCTCGCGCACCATCTCCTCAATGGTTTTGTCGCCATCACCGAGCGAGAGATGGCTTGATACCGAGCGCTCTTGTTCGAGTTTATCGCTGAGCTCGGCAAAGGCGGCGCTGGACGCCTCGGCGGCCTCCTCCGATATAAGCGGCTCGTCCTCCGCCTCTTCGCCGCTTTCGAGGCTCAGGATATCGCCCTCGTCGACGACTTCGGTCAATTCGAGGATATCGTCGATGTCGTCGGAAGCCGGCTCGGGCTCTGGTTCGGGCTCGGGCTCGAGTTCGGGCTCTGGTTCCGGCTCGGGTTCGGGCTCTGGTTCCGGCTCGGGTTCGGGCTCCGGCTCGGGCTCCGCCGCCTCGGCCACCTCCTCCACCGCCTCTTCTTCCGCACCGTCTTCGGAAATAATTCGCCGGATGGAGGCGAGTATCTCCTCCATTGACGGTTCTTGCTCGGGCGCCGATTCGTTCATATCCATATGGTAGTAAAGACAACAATTACCGTTAACACGCAGTTAAGTTTCGCCGACATAGCAGCCCGGCGAAGACAGGGCAACGTTTACTTGCCTTTACTTTTCCGCCCCCGGCAGGGAATCGCCCAACCCCCAGACCTTGTTTCGAACCTTGTCGTAATGCTTCTCCACGTCGTAAGGATCGACCGGCAAGGCCAGCCGCTCGCTACTCAGCCATCCCACGGCCGATTGCAGTTCAAACCCGGCAACAACCCCGTCGCGGCGTGCCCGAACCAGATTGACCCGCGCGTCGAGAAGCTCCTGCTCGGCGTCGAGCACGTCGAGCACCGTGCGCAGGCCGGCCGAAGCCTCCTGCTTGACGCCCTCCAGGGCAATCTCGTTGGCTCGCGTCTCGGCCTCGAAGGCGCCAATCCTGGCTTGCGCCGTCTTCAGGTTCTCCCATGCCCGGCTGCCATTCTCGGCCGCGTTGCGCCGCGCCTCCATGATCTGGATGCGGCGCTGCGACGCGACCTGCTTGGCCGCTCGAACCCGCGAAGTCACGGCACCGGCCTGGTAAAGTGGTACCGTGATCTGCGCCACGATCGAGGCGGCGCTGGACCGGCTTCCCCGCGTGCTCGTACTCAGGTTGCGGGAGAGGTCACCGTTGAGGCTGAGCGTCGGAAGCAATTCTCCGGCTATCAGATCGACTCCGTCGCGCGACGCCATTTCAGCGAACCTGGCGGCCACGACGCTGGGGTTGGTTTCGCGGGCGAGCTCGATCGTCTCGTTGAGCGAGCCAGGCACTTGCTCAATTTTTCCGGGCTGTGCCAGCTTGCCCGGCGATTCGCCAATGATGTTCCGGTAGACGGCGCGCGAGATTTCCAGCGAGCCCTCGGCCTGTACGCGATCGGCGACGGCCCGCGCCAAGCGGGCTTCGGCTTGGGAGACATCGGTGCGGGTAATCTCGCCGACCTCGAACCGGTCGCGCGTGGCCTCCAGCTGACGGCGCAGCACCTGCTCGTTTCCGATATTCAGCTCGAGCACGGCCTGGTCGCGCACCACGTCGACGAAACTGGTGGCGGCCGCGAACAGCACTTCCTGCTCGACGCTCAGGAGGCGGGCGCGTTCCGCCAGCACCGTATTCTGCGCCTGGTTGGTCTCGGATAAGGTCCTGAACCCACGAAACAACGGCTGCCGCAGGTTCAAACTCAATGTGCGCGGGGAGCGATTTTGGATGCCGCCGGCAAAGGATGGAGAACTGTTGTTACGGGATTTTCCGGCGCTGGCATTGCCGGTAACCGTGGGCCTGTAGCCGGACAGCGCCTGAGGCACCAACTCGTCCGTCGCCCGGAGTTGGGCCCGCTGGGCCAAAAGCGTCGGATTATTAAGATATGCCTTCGTCAGCGCGTCGATCAGAGTCTCGGCACCCGCGGAGCCAGTCCACGCCAACGACCCAATGATCGCCGCGACTGCGGCAAAGCACGAGCCCCGGAGCCGCCCTCGAAGGAAGCCGCGCGGCGCGCGCATTCGGCGGCGAGACGCGCAGGCGTTGTCGCGGTAGGTACTCCCAGCCGAGCGGCCGTCCGAACACGTCATCTATGTCGTCCCCCCAATCGGCACGTTTCAGAACACGAACGCCGGACCGCGCTCGACACCCGGCAACATGGCCGTGGTCGCATCGAATACGGGCCGTCCAGAGAGCGACCCTGGCCCGGAGCGGGTCATCAACGTAGCCCTGCCGACTCCCGCCTGGTCGACAACGACCGCGACAAGCCGCCCATCGTCGGCAAGTTGCCGGACGATCGCGTCCGGCACCGCGTCGATTGCGCCGCCGAATAAAATTACCCCATATGGCGCCTGTTTGGCATATCCGTCGGCCAGCTTCCCTTCGATTACCGCGGCATTGTCCACGCCCGATTCGGCCAGAACGGCGCCGGCGGTAGCGGCCATCTCGGGATCGGGCTCGATACCCACGACGGTGTCGCAAAGACGCGCCAGAACGGCTGTCGAATAACCCGTGGCGCAACCGATATCGAGGGCGATATCCGTGGGCCGCGGGTTTGCCGCCTGCAGCAACCGGGCGAGCACCATGGGCGCCATCAGGACGCGGCCGCCGCCAAGCTCGATATCCTCGTCGACATAAGCGATGCTCCGCAGCGGTTCGGGCAAAAACAGCTCGCGCGGCGTCTCGGCCATGGCCCCGATCAAACGGGGGTCCGTCACCTTGTTGGGACGAACCTGGTTCTCCACCATATTGCGGCGCGCGGTCACATAATCGACCATGGCCCACTCTGAGTTGCGCGGTATGGGCGGCTTTGCCGCACCGCCCCGCATGCTACCGATTTATACTTGGCCAGTCGGCGAAATTCAACGCCGCTCGTGTCCCCTTCCCCTCAACCAAGGTAGCGCGTTTCGCGCGCCACCGAACCGGCGAACAACAAACACGACTGGATGGCGGCGGCCGGCGCACGCCACGGTGCCACTTTACCGGCCTCCAGATGGATTTAAGGCAAAACCATTAGTTCTATTTTTACGAGTTCTCCAAATTTGCCAATAGCAACATTAAACGCCCATTAACTCGGGCGCGTTATGGTCGCACTGCCTGCACACAGCCCCGGAGAAGGGTCACATGGCGACGGCACAAACGGTGGTAGGGGATCAAGCCGACACACTTCACGCCTCTGGATTGGTGGTGTTGGTCATGCACGACCGACCATCCCGAAGCCGTTACGCCGACATATTGAAAAGTCTTGGATTCACGCTGCGTTCAGCGAGCGACGGCGAGACGGGCCTGAGCCTCCTGCGCGACATTTGCCCCAAACTCCTGATCCTCGACACAAGCCTCCCGGACATCGATGGAATAGACATTTGCCGCGAAGCCAGGGACCTTCATGGCGATCAGATTTCGATCGTTTTCGTTTCCGAGATCGAAGATTTGGGGCTCGTGGAAAATTGCCTGCAAGCGGGCGGCAACGACTATATCTTTGCATCCGACGATGAAGGGAAATTCTCTAAATGCGTGCAGTTCTGGGCGGCCGCCGGGCCGATTCATCGGCGGCAAAAACATCGCAACACTACGCTCGCCGCGATCCGGGCGGCGGCGCACGACCGCGAACGGAAGGACGGCGACGACGACGGGGGCAGTCCGTTGAGCAGTCGCTCCGATTCCGACGTCGCAATGATGACCGCAATCATCGAACGCGCGCGAAACGCGGCGGGCAAGACATTTGGGCATACCGCCGAGGAGAAACTGTGTCTGCTCGGTTATGTCACCGGGATCATCGACCATTGGGCGACCATCCAGTCGCACATCATGACACATCGGGCCGATTATCTTCGGGCGGCGCTGCGCGAATCCGAAGTCTATTCGAGCCGGGAGATCGGGGAGATGCTTGCGGCTTGGGACATGCTTGCGCAGTACCCGGCCTTCTCCGAAGCGGTGAAGCATGGAATCCGGGACGCGATCTCGTGCGAGGTGAATGGCCGCCGATACTGCCCTACGGGTCTGACCCTCATTGGACCGGACAATTTCGGCGATACCGAACTCGACGGGCTGAAGCAAACATTGTCGAGCGGCCTCGCGCCCGCCTCGCCCGGCGGGCGCGGCCGTGGGTGAAGCCAGGCGTCATCTGTCGGGCGAAATGCAGTTGGCTGGAGGCGCGTTCGGAGAAACGGTTAAGAGTATATTAAGTGATGGCGACCGATACTGGGCCATACCCGAAGATCGCCGGTTTGAATTCATATGTCGAAGGCCCCCACGCCCATAAACGCGTCCAGCGACGATAGATCGTCCGGACTCATCATCCTTGTCGAGGACGATCACAAGCTGCGTAAGCTGTACACCGACATGCTGCGCTCCCACGGCTATACGGTGATCGCCGCCAAGGACGGCGAGGAGGGGTTGAGCCTCCTATTCACCAACGTGCCGAGGCTGCTGATCCTCGACATCATCATGCCGAACATGGACGGTATCGAGCTTTGCCGGCGCGCGCGCGAGATTCTCGGGCCCCGCATTCCAATCATCTTCATGACCGCGCTCGATCAACTCGAAATCGTACAGGTCTGCCTCGAGGCCGGCGGCGACGACTACATCGTCAAGGGCAGCAATCTCAAGACCATCGCCGAGCGCGTCCAGTATTGGACCAAAGTCGGCTCTTCGCGCAAGGCGGAGAAGCATCGCAGCACCGCGCTCGCCGCCATCAAGTCGGAAATGAACCAGGCGGCCCAGCACGCGCGGGGCGGCGGCAGCGGCCTGTCGAGCGAGAGCGACGAAGTCGTGCGTGAGATTTCTACCTTTTTAAAAGCGGGACTAAGCGTTGCCGGTGGCGATTTCGGCACCAAGATCGAGGAGAAACTTTTTCTTCTGGGATACGCGGCCGGGCTCCTGAATTACTGGTCGGTCGCCAAAACCCACCTCAAATCGCGCATGAATGACTACCTCAAGGCGGTGCTGCGCGAGACCGAGATTTTCGTCGGCGCCGAGATCGAGGGCATGCTGGACGCGCTCGGGAAGTTGAGCGGCGACAACACGTTCACGCAGGCCGTCAGCAAGGGAACCGCGGAAGCGGTTGCCCGCAAGGCAAAAGGACCGGAGTTCGTTCCCGCCGGTTTCACCAAGTTCAACGAAGACATCAGGCAGAAAACCGAATTCGGCGCGCTCTACAGCCAGGTGTTCGGCGCCGACCAAGTCGCCTCGAACTGACCTTCGGGGCCGTCGCGACCGGCGCGTTCCCGCCCTCCGCCGGGGCGCCCTCGCTCGCTTGACCTGCCCTCCCCGTCCACTTATATCTCGGCCCACTAAAATGACCCGCGCCGGCCCGGATTGGCCCGCGCCAGGGCATTCATGGCCGGGTGGCAGAGTGGTTATGCAGGGGACTGCAAATCCCCGTAGACCGGTTCGATTCCGGTCCCGGCCTCCAA
>CBDVDY010000159.1:0-6651 GCA_965372875.1 uncultured Alphaproteobacteria bacterium
CTATGGGACGTCGAGTTCGTACCGCGCCTCGACCCGGTGGATGGCACCCTGGCGCGCCAGGAAGCTCGAATACAGGGTGAAGCGTTCGACCGGCACGGGCCCGGCTGTGACCGGGTTGCCGGCGCCGAGAAATTCGCGCACCCGCGACAGGCGGGCGTCCCTGAGCCGGGCCAGCGTCACGTGCGGCATGAACTTGCGGCCTTCGGGCTCCAGGCCGGCGCGGACCAGCACCGATTCGACCTTGTCGCGCAAATGCTCGAGCGCCGGGCACGCCTCGATCCCGGCCCATAGCGCCCGCACCCTGCCGCGCGAGCCGAAATGGCCGATCTCGCCGAGCCTGATCTGGAACGACGGCGCGGCTACGCGGCCCAGGGCGGCCTCGATCTCGATCGCCAGCGCGTCGTCCACCTCGCCGATAAAGCGCAGGGTCAGGTGCATGTTTTCGGGTGCTGTCCATCTGGCGCCCGGCACGCCGGCGCACAGACCCGCGAGGCGGGCGCGGACGGTCTCGGGCAAATCGATGGCGACGAACAGGCGGATCACGGCGAGACCGGGGCCTCAAGTAAACAGGGTAAGAATTCCGGTATAGCCGTAAAGCCGGTCGTGGGAAATCTCTCCGTTGCCGAAAAATCCGACCAGGGGAAAATCACCGAGCTCGGCGCGAATGATGGAGAGTTCCTCGGATTGCCCGTCGAACAGGTTGGGGCCGCGCGCGACGCAGGAAAAGTACAACCCCCCGCGCGGGCTGCCGCCGGCCCGGCGCTTCAGATCGCCCAGCATGCGCCTGAGATCCTGGGCGGCGCTGGCGGCGTCGCGCCGGCAAAACATCAACTGGTCGCCGGGCTCGGCGTTTTCGGCGATGGCGATCCAGCCCTGTTCGGGACCGAACCCCATCAGGTTGCGCACCAGATAATCGCCGGTATCCGATCCTTCCACCGGCACCGCCGCGTGGATGTCGGTCAGGCTGTCCTCCATCTCCTCGCCCATCGGCGGGTCGATGTCGTTCAGCAAAACCTCCAGCGCCGGCTCCTTGTCGAGCTCGATCACCACGTTGTCTTCGCAGTTGGTCACGGTGTGCGGCGGGCCGATCAGCGCGCATCCCTGCGACAGGCCGACCGCCACCGGCACCTCGGCCGAAAGCACGACTCCGGACATGCCGCTGTCGATCACCCGGCCCGCGATCACGCCGTATTCGCCGCGCGAAGACGCCAGCCCGCCGACCAGGAAGCAGGATTGCGTCTCGGCCAGCGCGCCGATGATTGCCGGCATTTGCGGGTTGCGCGGGTCGCCGTGCACGATGCCGAGGCCCGGCGTGATTCCGTCGAGCGCGCCCGATTCGGCAAGCTCGGCGATATCGGAATCGCCGTCGATTTCGGGCAGCAGGCGGAACGAGCCTTCGGGCATCCGCGCCGTCATCGCCACCACCGCGGGTTCGTCGAAATATTCCCGGCCGGTGGCGCAGATACCCATACCCACGGTGCCGACCCAATCGTTGACGCGGGTGCGCTCGCGCAGGAAGGTCAGGATGCTGCCCATGTCGTCGGCCAAAAGGTCGGTGACGTAAAGAAACCCCAAATTGCCGCGCTCGCCCGACGCCTCGATCTGGTTGGCGCAGGACTTCGCAAGCTGCGCCCAGTCGCCGCCGGCGGCGTGTGCGAGAGTAAAGTTTTGCATGGCCTATAACTCGTACTCGGCCGCGCGAAAAACAAGCGCCGCCTCGGCCGTTACTCTCCGGCGATCAGGCGCGCCACCGCCGGCGCCATGCGGCGTACGATTTCGCGCACGCCGCGAGCGTTGGGGTGCAGCCCGTCGGCTTGCAACAGCTCGGCCCGGGCCGCGACACCGTCGAGAAAGAACGGGTAGAGCGCCGCGTCGTGGGCCCGGGCGAGTTCGGGGAAGACGCGGTTGAACGCGTCGCCGTATTCGCGCCCCAGATTGGGCGGTGCGATCATACCGGCGATCAGGACGCCCACGCCGGCGGCTTTCAAGCGCGTCAGGATGGCCTCCAGATTGGCCCGCGTCTCGGCCGGCGCCAGCCCGCGCAGCCCGTCGTTGGCGCCCAGCTCGACGATGGCGAAGGCCGGCTTGGCCGAGGCCAGAACCCAGTCGAGCCGAGCCCGCCCGCCCGCGCTGGTGTCGCCCGAGACGCCCGCGTCGATCACTTCGGCCGGCGCGCCGCGATCCCGAAGCGCGGCCTGAAGCCGGGCCGGAAAGGAATCCTCGGCCGCCAGCCCGTAGCCGGCGGTCAGGCTGTCGCCAAGCGCCAGGATACGGATCGTTCCCTCGGCCCGCGCGGCGCCGCCAAACGCCGGCGCCACCGCCAACAGCGCCGCCAAAAGCGCAATCGTCGCCGCCACGGCGTTGAAAAGCCTAATATCAGTGAGATTTTTTATCAGCCGCCCCATATATCGCAAGCGGGCCGCGCCGGCCCATGGCGAGGCCCGGTGGCGGGCACTCGCGTTCGCGTCGAGCCAACGATAGGGTATGGTCATGCTCCATTCCATTCGCCGCGGTTGCAATGCCGTCCGCGCCAAGACGGCGAACCGCCCATGATCGACCTCGACAACGTACACCTCACCTTGCGAAGCGCCGAGCGCGACGTCAATATCCTGCGTGGCGTCGATTTGCGTGTCGATGCCGGCGAGGCGGTCGCCGTGGTGGGGCCGTCGGGCTCCGGAAAATCGACCATGATCATGGTGATCGCCGGGCTGGAAACCCCGACCGGAGGAAAAGTGCAAATCGCCGGGACCGATTTCGCCGGCCTCGGCGAGGACGCGCTGGCGCTTTTTCGCCGCGACAATATCGGCATCGTGTTCCAGAATTTTCATCTCGTGCCGACCATGACGGCGCTCGAAAACGTCGCCATCCCGCTCGAGTTCGCCGGTCGAAGCGACGCCTTCGACCGCGCCCGCGACGGGCTCGAGGCGGTCGGCCTCGGCCCGCGCACGGGCCATTATCCGGGCCAGCTTTCGGGCGGCGAGCAGCAGCGCGTGGCCATCGCCCGCGCCTTTACCACCGAGCCCAAGCTCCTGTTGGCCGACGAGCCGACCGGCAATCTCGATGGCGAGACCGGCGCACAGGTCATGGACTTGCTGTTCGCGCTGCACGACGGGCGTGGCACGACGCTGATGCTGATCACCCACGATCTCGGGCTGGCCGGCCGCTGCGACCGGATGGTGCGGCTCGACGACGGCCGCGTCGCCGGCCAAGGGGGTGGCGGATGAACGGGTTGGCGCTTCCGCTTCGCCTGGCCCGGCGCGAGCTGCGCGGCGGCTTGGCGGGGTTCCGCGTCTTCATCGCCTGCCTGGCCTTGGGCGTCGGCGCCATCGCCGCCATCGGCTCGCTTTCCAAGGCGGTGGAGACCGGGCTCAAGAAAGACGCGCGGGTGCTGCTGGGGGGCGACGTCGAGCTGCGCATGGTGCACCGCCCGGCGCCCGCGCCGGCGCTCGCCTACCTTGCCGCCAACGCCGACCTTTCGGCGACGGCGGAGATGCGCGCCATGGCGCGGCTGGCGGCGGCCGGGCCGGGCGGGCGGCGCATCCTGGTCGAACTCAAGGCGGTGGACGGCGCCTATCCGCTTTATGGCGCGCTCGAATTCGCGCCCGCGCGGGACATCCGGGCGGCGCTGGCGGCGCGTGGCGCGCTTTGGGGTGCCGCGGTCGACGAGGGCGTGCTGGCCCGCCTCGGCGTCGTCCAGGGCGACGTGCTGCGCATCGGCGAGGCGGATTTCGAGATCCGCGCCACGATCCGGCGCGAGCCCGACCGCGGCGCCCGCGCGTTCACGCTCGGCCCCAGGGTGATGATCTCGGCGCCGGCGCTGGCGGCAACGGGCCTGGTCCGGCCCGGCAGCCTCGTCTACCACCATTACCGGGTCCGGCTGGCGCCCGAAATCGACACCGGCGACTGGATCGCCAACTTGCGGGAGGCGTTTCCCGAGGCCGCCTGGCGGCTCCGCGATTTCTCCGGCGCCGCGCCGGGGCTGCGCCGTTTTCTGGATCGCATCACCCTGTACCTGACGCTGGTCGGACTGACGGCGCTGCTCGTCGGCGGCGTCGGCGTTGCCGGCGCGGTCAAGAACTACCTCGACGGCCGCCGCGACACGATCGCCACGCTCAAGTGTCTGGGCGCGCCGGCTTCGGTGATCTTCCGCACCTACTTCGCGCAGATCTTCGCGCTGGCGGCGGCCGGCATCGCCGTGGGGGTGTTGCTTGGCGCTTTGGCGCCCGTGGGTTTCGCGCGGCTTCTGCACGACCGGCTGCCGGTGGTGGCGCGGCTCGACCTCTATGCCGGGCCGCTCCTGCTCGCGGTGGTTTTCGGGCTGCTCACGGCGCTGGTGTTCTCGCTCTGGCCGCTGGCGCGGGCGCGCGATCTGCCGGCGGCCAGCCTGTTCCGCGATCTGGTGGCGCCGGCGCGTGGCCGCGTGCGGCCGTTGCACCTGGCGGTCATGGGGTTGGCGCTGGCGGCGCTGGCGGGGCTGGCCGTGTTCTCGGCGGCCGACCGCTGGATCGCGCTCTGGTTCGTCGTCGGCGCCGCCGCCAGCTTCCTCGCATTTCGCGCCGCGGCCTGGCTGCTCGCGCGCGCCGCCGCCGCCGCGGGAAGGATGATCGCCGGCCGGGCCGGCGCGAGGGGCGGCGGCCGGCCGGGGGTGGGCCGGCCGGGGTTGCGGCTGGCGCTGGCCAATCTGCACCGGCCCGGCGCGCCGACGTCCAGCGTGGTGCTGTCGCTCGGGCTCGGGCTTACGGTGCTGGTGGCGATCGCGCTGATCCACGGCAATCTGACGCGGCAGGTGGCCGAGCGCATGCCGCGCGCCGCGCCGACCTATTTCTTCATCGACATCCAGCCGCATCAGGTGGCGGCGTTCGACGCCGCCCTTTCCGCCATCCCCGGCGTCAGCGACATCCGCCACCTGCCGAGCCTGCGCGGCCGCATCACCCGCGTCGCCGGGGTGCCGGTGGCGCGCGCGAAATATGCGCCGCACGTCGCCTGGGCGGTGCGCAACGAGCGCGGCCTGACCTACGCCGCGAGCCCGCCCGAGGGCGCGCGTATCGTGGCCGGCGAATGGTGGCCGGCCGACTACGCCGGACCGCCGCTGATTTCCTTCGACGCGCACATCGCCGAGGGCCTGGGCATCGGCGTCGGCGATACGCTTACCATCAATATCCTCGGCCGCGAGGTCGAGGCCACGATCGCCAATTTGCGGGTCATCGACTGGACCACCCTGGGCATGAACTTCACGGTGATCTTCGCGCCCGGCACGCTCGAGGCCGCGCCGCACACCAGGATCGCCACCGCCCGCGCCACGCCGGAGGCCGAGCTTCCGGCCTTCCGCGCGGTGACGCGGTCCTTCGCCAACGTCTCGGCGGTGCGGGTCAAGGACGCGCTGGAAAGCGTCGGCCGCCTGTTGGGCCAGATCGCCGCGGCGGTACGGGTCACGGCGGCGATCACGCTTCTCGCCGGGACCCTGGTGCTGGCCGGCGCCGTCGCGGCCGGGCATCGGCGCCGGGTCTACGACGCGGTGGTGCTCAAGGTGCTGGGGGCGACGCGGCGCCGGGTGCTCTCGGCCTATCTCCTGGAATTCGGCATTTTGGGCATGGCGACGGCCGCGATCGCGGCGGCGCTCGGCACCGGGGCGGCCTGGTTCGTGGTCGTCCGGGTGATGCGCGCGCCCTGGGTCTTCCTGCCGGAGATCGTCGCCGCGACGGTCGTTGCCTGCACCCTGGCGACGCTCCTGATGGGATTTTGGGGCACCTGGCGGGCGCTCGGGCAAAAAGCGGCGCCGCTCCTCAGAAACGACTGATTCCGCGGGATTCGGTGCGTTTTGGCCGCCCCCAGGCGGCCGAAACAGGTTGCTTTTCGCTCAAGAATGGCCAAATTAGAGGGCAAACTGGAACACTGGTATCCCGAGAAACTGGCGAGTACGAGAGGGACAAGCATGGTGGACATTCGATCGCAAGGCAGGGTCGTAAACCGCGCGCGCGACTTTGCCGATATAGACCAGGGCCTGCGCGCCCATATGCTCCGCGTCTACAACTACATGACGATGGGGCTCGGCCTCACCGGCGTGGTGGCCTACGCCGTCGCCAACGTGCCCGCTTTGGGCCAAATATTCTACCGGCTGGACGAAGGGATAATTGCCCCGACGCCTCTGGGCTGGATAGCGATCGTAGCGCCCCTTGGGCTGGTCTTCTTCCTGAGCTTCCGTATCGCCAAGATGAGCTTCAGCAGCGCCCAGATGACGTTTTGGATTTTCGCGGCGCTCATGGGCATCTCGCTGGCCAGCATCCTCTGGGTCTATACCGGCGCCAGCATCGCCCGGGTATTTTTCATTACCGCCGGCACCTTCGGCGGCATGAGCCTTTATGGCTACACCACCAAGCGGGATCTCACGGGATGGGGTTCGTTCCTGTTCATGGGCCTGATCGGCATTATCATCGCCTCGATCGTCAACATGTTCGTCGCCAGTTCGGCGCTGCACTTCGCGATCTCGGTGATCGGCGTGCTCGTGTTCGTCGGGCTGACCGCCTACGACACCCAGAAGATCAAGGAGATGTACCTGGAATCGGACCATGCCGAGACCGCCGGCAAGAAGGCGATCATGGGCGCGCTCAGGCTGTATCTCGATTTCATCAACCTGTTCATCATGCTTCTGCG
>CBDVDY010000160.1:0-6623 GCA_965372875.1 uncultured Alphaproteobacteria bacterium
AACGGTACGTCGAGGGCCCGGCAGACGAACCGCATCAGCGGCGTGGCGGCGCGGAACGCCGTTTCCACGTCGTCGATGAAACCCGGCGCCAACGCGTCCTTGGGGCCGACCCGCCGCATGGCGAAGAAGCTCTTGCGCTTGATGTCCTCGATCATCGGATGGTCCGGGTCGAAGCCGCGCGGCGGCCGGATCAGGCCGTCGCCCTCGACCGCTCCGAACATCCCGACGAGCCGCTTGTTGCCGGTGACTTTTGCCCACGCCGCGGGATCGTCGGCGATGGCTTGGCGAACCTTGTTCAAATGCGGCCCCGGGGGCTTCCAGATGCCGCCGCCATAAATCACCTCGTCGGGCGCGAGATGGACGTAGAAGCCGGGCGCGTGCGCGTCGCGGCCCGATTCGTGGCGGAACTGGCAGGCGCCGTGCTCCTTGAATGGCCGCTTGTCCTTCGAGAAGCGAATATCCCGGTAAATTCGGAACATGGAGCCGCCATTGGGCCGCGGATCGGCTACGTAGTGGGTTGAGACATTTTCCAGCCGGGGTGCGATGGCGGCGATGAAATCGCAGATCGGGCCGACCACCATTTCGCGGTAGCGATCCTTGTTGTCGGCGAACCAGGCGCGGTCGTTGTTTTGCTTCAGCTCGTTAAAAAACGCGAAGAACTCTTTGTGAAACCCGGAAAAATCGCTCATGACGCTTCCATTATCTTCGGCAATATCTCTTCCGGCCGTTTTCCGACGATGCGTTGGTAGGCGTCGGGATCGTTGGCCCCTTCGCTGCCGATAACCAGGACGCGGGACGATGGGTCGAGGCCGAGCGCCGCGCGTGCCGCCTCGTCGCCCGCCACGGCCCACAGGCCGGCCGCCCCGGCGACGCCCGATTCGCCGACGACCACCGGCGGGTCGCCCGCCAATCCCGCCGCGAGGCGCCGCATCAGATCGATCGCGGGCTGGTCCGGGATGGCGAGAAAATCGTCGGCGCACTCGGCCAGGATCTCCCAGGCCACATGGTGGATTTCCGCCGCCGCCAGGCAGCCCATCATGGTCTCCAGATCGCCTGCGACCGTAGCCGGCGCGCCGGCCTCGGCGGTCAGCATCAACGCATTGGCGTTTTCCGGCTCCACCACGACGAAACGCGGCCGCGCCGCGCCATAGCGGAACCAGAGGTGCGCCAGCACCCCGGCGGCCAATCCCCCGACCCCGCCCTGGATGAAGATATGGGTCGGCGGTTCGTTGTCGGGCAACTGCCGCACCGCCTCCTCGGCCAGCACGCGGTAGCCTTCGAGGATATCGATCTGGATCGGGCCGTAATCGGCGCCCGCGCTGTCGGTCACCAGAATCCAACCGTTGGCGGCGGCATCGGCCTCGGACCGGCGCAGGGACGCCTCGTAGTGGCCGGGGACCCGCACCACGCTCGCGCCGAGATCGGCGAGCCCCCGCTCGCGCGCGGCGCTTACGAACTCGGAGATATAGATCACCGCTTCACAGCCGAAAATCCTGGCGCCCCAGGCCACGCCCTTGCCGTGATTGCCGGCGGTGGCGCAGGTCACGGTAATCGCCCCGGTGATTGCGCGATGCTGTCCGGCAAGCAGTTCGGCGGAGCTGGGTTTTCGTCCGGTACGCCGCGCGACTTCGTCCGCGAGCAGCCGAAAAACCGCGTAGCCGCCGCCCAGGGCCTTGAACGCGCCGAGGCCGAAACGCAACCCCTCGTCCTTGTACCAGAGCCGATCGATTCCGGCCGCGGCGGCGAGGCCGCGAAGATCGTAAAGCGGCGTGGCCGCGTATCCCGGCCACGAACGCACCTCGTTCCACACCGCCTCGAAGCCCGCCGCGTTCAGCAGTTCCGCCGCCCGGCCGCCATAGGGGGCAGCCGCGCGGGCACGCGGGTTGGCGGCAAGGCGCAGCGGATATGAGATGGGCCCGTCGGTCATGACGGGCCCATCCTATAGGCGTCTAATTCCTCGCGCGAGCCGTCAGTGCCCCGCGGGGTGGTACCATTCGGGCAAGGCGACAATCAAATTGGGATTGAGCCCCGCCTTCTTGAAGGTATCGATGGTGTCGATCGCCTTGCCGGCCTTGAGGTCGATCACCGTGATCGAGCCGTCGCTCATGCCCGGCAGGTTGATGAAGCTGTTCTGTACGTAGGCGAGCTTCTCGTCCGGCGTGAACAAAACATGATGCGCGCCGCCCGCGGTGTTGATCGTCTTCAGGAGCTTTGGTTTCAGCACCCCGGCGCTGATGTCGAAGATGTGGAAGTTGCCGGGGTTGGCCGTGGTCACGTAAAGCCGGTCGACCGCCTTGTTGAAATACAGCTCGAGCGGCACGCCGGTCTTGGTCGGCGCGAAGTTGAAGACCTCCTGTACCGCGAAGTCCTTGGTTGCCGGATTCCAAATCGCGGCCCAGAGCGACCCGCCGAACATGTTGGTGATCAGTGCTATCGGCGGGTTCGAGCCCGGTACGAAGAGAATCTCCACCGGCGCCTCGCCCGAGGGCGAGGGTTTGTTCGAGACCTTGTAGCTCTTCAACACCTTGCCGGTACTGAGCTCGATCGCGGTTAAGGTCTCGCCGGGATCCTTGAGGTCGGAGGGGCGCACCGTGCTGGTGATCAGCATGCGGTCGATGCCGCCATGTACCGCGATCCCGTGCGGGTATTTCGGCGTCTTGATGGTTTGGATCGGCTTGTCCGAGCGCCCGTCGCCGACGATCACCGCATTCGACCCCATGCAGGTCAAGTACCAGCGACTGTTGTCGTCGGAAAACACCACGTCCTCGCCAACCTGGCAGTCCGGCACGCTCACCGTTTTGATGCGATATGGGTTTTTCGTCAGATCGATCACCCGCAGCTCCGGCTTGCCGAGAGCGGTGACGTAGCCCTTGCTGAGATCCTTGTTGTAGAAAATGTGGTGGGCGACGAGATCGCTGGGCAACGGCATGTCGACGAGAATTTTGCCGTAGTTGGGCGATTTCATGTCGATGTCCATAATGGCAATGCCTTCGCGCCGCGTGCCCGGCCCGACCGCCATCTTGAGCGACTTCAAGGTCTTTTCGGGCGCGCTTTCGTAATTCAACATCGCGAGCATTTCGGCGCCGGCGCTGGGCGCCAACATTGAAATGCCGAGAATCGCGCCGATCCCCGATAGCAACAATCGTTTCATCCTAACTCTCCCTTTCCCGAGATATCGGACCAAGCGAAACGCCGATCCATTGCGCGTGGTAACACCCGATGCGCGCGTTACCACTGGCGAACAATCAAATCCCATTTGCGCGGGCGCGACTGTGACCGTCGTCACACCCATCCGGCTCGGCCACCGATAGCCTCGGCTGTTATTATTGTGTCATTAACGAGTCGTGCGACCGCGCCAAAGTCCCAAGCAGCATACGTATCGGTCTGGTCAATCGGAGATATGACCGTATTCTGCCTGTCGGATAAATTTAGCACATCGAGGACGTTCCGGAAACGGGCGGATATTTCTGCTCCAACGCGAATAGGACGATCATGAAGCGATTACCCGCGATTTTTGCCGTCGGCCTTGCCGCGTCGGCTTTCGTTGCCGGCGGCGCGGCGCCCGCCCACGCCCACGCCTTCGCCCAACGATTCGGTCTGCCGGTGCCGTTGCTGCTGTATCTCGCCGGCGCCGGGGCCACGGTGGCGCTTTCCTTCGTCCTCGTCGGCCTGTTCACGCGCCGCGCGCGCGCCGGCCAGGATTACCCGCGCGTCAACCTGTTGCGCTGGCGCCTCGGCCGCGCGCTGGCTCATCCGCTGATACTCAATGCCTGCCGCGTGCTCTCGGTGGCGATCTTCGCGTTGATCGTGAGCGCCGGGCTCATAGGCACGCAGGACCCGTTCAAGAATATCGCGACGATCATGGTGTGGGTGATCTGGTGGGTCGGCATGGCCTATGTCTCGGCGCTCGTCGGCGACCTCTGGCGCCTGATCAATCCCTGGGCGATCCTCTACGATTGGGCCGAGATGGCGGCCCGACGCCTTGGCGGCGTCCGTGGCTTGTCGCTCGGCCTCGCCTATCCCGAAAAATTTGGCATGTGGCCCGCCATCCTTCTGTTTTTCGCCTTCGCCTGGATCGAGCAAGTGTGGCACGGCCGCGAGATACCCGGCAATCTATCGATACTGATCGCCCTGTACAGCGTCATCACCTGGGGCGGCATGGCGCTGTTCGGGCGAAAAAAATGGCTTGAGCGCGGCGAGGCGTTCTCCGTTCTGTTCGGCCTGTTGGCACGCTTCGCGCCGTTCGAAGCGCGGGAAATCGATGGGCGCCGCGAGTTCAACCTGCGGCCACCCGGAATTGGCCTGCTCACGGGCACGCCGGTCTCCGGCTCGATGGTCCTGTTCGTCATGGTCATGCTTTCGACCGTGACCTTCGACGGGATCACGGAAACGCCGGCCTGGGCCGGCATGGCCGACTGGATGCTCAACTTCGCGTTCATCGACGCCGTGCTCATGGATGTCTACGGGCTCACCGGCGACGTCATGGGCAGCTTTGCCACCGTGGCGATGCTCGTCTTTCCGCTCGTTTTCATCGCGGTCTACGGTTTATTCTGCCACTTCATGGCGGCGGCGGGCAGAGGCGCGCGGACGCCGGCCACCGGCGTGTTGGCGCGAAGCTTCGTCTTCACCTTGGTGCCGATCGCCATCGCCTATCATCTGGCGCACTACCTGTCGTTCCTGCTGGTCGCCGGGCAGTTGGCGATCCCGCTCGTCTCGGACCCTTTCGGCTTTGGCTGGGACCTGTTCGGCACCACGACCTATTTTATTGATATCGCCGTTGTCGGCACCGAATTCGTCTGGGTGACGTCGATCGCGGCCATCGTCACGGGGCACGTGTTCGCGGTTTATCTGGCGCACGTCGTTGCGCTCGGCGCATTTGCCGACGCGGCGGCGGCTCGTCGCAGCCAATATCCGATGCTGGTGCTGATGGTCGGCTACACGATGACCAGCCTGTGGATCCTGGCGCAGCCGGTCGTCGAGTATACGAGCGGGTAGGCGAGCGGGTAGACGAGCAGACCCAAGTCCGCGCTAACCCGTGGCGATGCGCTCCAGCGCCTCGCGCAGCTTGGCGCGCGACTGCTCGGCCTCGGCCATGCGCTCGCGCTGTTCCTCGATAACTTCGGCCGGCGCCTTCGCCAGAAACTTTTCGTTGGCGAGTTTCTTGTCGAGCTTGTCGATGTCGCCGTCGATCCGGCCGATCTCCTTTTCCAGCCGCGTGCGCTCCTTCGACAGGTCGATAATTTCGGCCAGCGGCAAAATGAAGGTCGCCTCGTCGAGGACGATCTGCACGGCGCCGGGCGCGACCGCGTCGGCGGCTCCGATCCCGGTAAGGCGGGCAAGACGAAGGATCAGATCGCGGTGGGTTTCGAGCCGCGCCGCCGATTTTTCACCCGCGTCCTTGTGGAGGAGCGGAATTTTGGCGCCCGCCGGCACGTTCATCTCGGCCCTGACGGCTCGAATCTGCGAGATCAGTCGGATCACCCAATCCATTTCGGCAATATCGGACTCGTCGATCTGGCTCGCGTCGAATTCCGGCCAATCGGTAACGATCAGCGGTTCGTGGCCCTCCGGGCCCATGGTCTGCCACAGCGCTTCGCTCATGTGCGGCATGATCGGGTGCATCAGGCACAGCAGTTGCCGCAGGACCCAAAGCAGCGTCGCCCGGGTCTCGGCCTTCGCCTCCTCGTCCCCGCCCTGCAGGATCGGCTTGCTGAATTCGATGTACCAGTCGCAATAGGCGTGCCAGGTGAACCGGTACAAGAGGTTGGCCGCCTCGTTGAAGCGGTAGGCCTCGATCGCCGCCGCGACCTCGCCGGCCAGCCGCGCCACGCCGCCCGCGATCCAGCGGTTGACGGTTTCCCCGTTGCCTTCCGGCGCAAAGGATTCCGGTACCGCGCACTCGTTCATCTCGACGTAGCGCGCGGCGTTCCAGATTTTGGTGGTGAAGTTGCGGTAGCCCTCGATGCGGCTCTCGGCGAGCTTGATGTCGCGGCCCTGGGCGGCCAGGGCGGCCAGCGTGAACCGCACCGCGTCGGCGCCGTATTTGTCGATCAACAGCAACGGGTCGAGGACGTTGCCCTTCGATTTCGACATCTTCTGGCCCTTGGCGTCGCGCACCAGGGCGTGGATGTAAATTGTGTGGAACGGCACGTCGCCCATGAAGTGCAGTCCCATCATCATCATGCGGGCGACCCAGAAGAAGATGATGTCGAAGCCGGTGACCAGAACGTCACCCGGGTAGTAGCGCTCGAGCTCCGGCGTCTCCTCCGGCCAGCCGATGGTCGAAAACGGCCACAGCGCCGAGGAGAACCAGGTGTCGAGGACATCCGGATCGCGTTCGAGCGCGACCTTCTTGCCGTAATGGGCCTGGGCGGCGGCCTGCGCTCGGTCCTCGCTCAACTCGACGAATATTTCGCCGTCCGGCCCGTACCAGGCGGGGATCCGATGGCCCCACCAGATCTGGCGCGAGATGCACCAGGGCTGGATGTTGCGCATCCACTCGAAATAGGTGTTCTCCCACTGCTTGGGCACGAACCGGGTCCTGCCCGACTCGACCGCCTCGATCGCTGGCTTGGCCAGGGTCGCGGCGTCGACGTACCACTGGTCGGTGAGCCACGGCTCGA
>CBDVDY010000161.1:0-6616 GCA_965372875.1 uncultured Alphaproteobacteria bacterium
AGCGCGCCCGAGCTAATGCGAGGCAGCCAAGCGGGCGGACGCCCGCGCCCGGCGCTTGCCCCGGATTTAATCCGGGGCTTGAGGGACAAAAAATAAATCAGCTCGTCAGATCCTCGAACGGATTGCGGCCTTCGGGGCTTTCCACTTCGACGATCCAGAGATCCGGGTCGATGCGGATTTCGCTTATCAGACGCTTTTCCGCTTCTTCCTCGGAGATCCAGTCCTCGCCGGTGGAACGCCGCCATTCGGTGCCGCCGTCGAACGACTGCGCGCGCGAGAAGATCGCGGCGGTACCGTCCAGCCGGCTCACCTTGACGAACAGGGCGCCGGCGTCGGCGTCGCCTCGCCGCCGCAACATTGCCGTCACGAATATCCGCTGGCAGTGGCGAAAACCGGCTTCGACTAATATTTCGGTTTTGATGCGCGGCTCAACCACGTCGCTGCCTCACGGGATTCAGTCCTCTATTCCCACTCGATGGTGCCGGGCGGCTTCGACGTTACGTCGTAGACGACCCGGTTGATGCCGCGCACCTCGTTGATGATGCGCGTCGCCGCGCCGGCCAGGAATTCGTGCGAAAACGGATACGAATCGGCGGTCATGCCGTCGGTCGAGGTCACCGCGCGCAGGGCGCAAACATAGTCGTAGGTGCGCTCGTCACCCATCACGCCCACCGTGCGCACCGGCAGCAGCACGGCGAAAGCCTGCCAGATGGCGTCGTACAGCCCGGCGTTGCGAATTTCCTCGAGATAGATGGCGTCGGCCCGGCGCAGGATGGCGAGTTTCTCGGGCGTGATCGCGCCGGGCACCCGTATGGCGAGGCCCGGCCCGGGAAACGGGTGCCGCCCGACGAACGATTCGGGCAGGCCCAGCTCGCGGCCCAGCGCCCGCACTTCGTCCTTGAACAGCTCGCGCACCGGCTCCACCAGCGCCATGTTCATGCGCTCCGGCAGGCCGCCCACATTGTGGTGCGACTTGATGGTGGCGCTGGGGCCGCCGAAGGGCGAGACCGATTCGATGACGTCGGGATAGAGCGTCCCCTGCGCCAGGAACGCCGCGCCGCCGATCCGCGCCGCCTCCTCCTCGAACACGTCGATGAAGGCGCCGCCGATGATCTTGCGCTTCTCCTCGGGGTCCTCGATCCCGGCGAGCTTGCCGAGGAACAGATCCCGCGCCTCGCGATGCACCAGCGGCACGTTGTAGTGCCCGCGGAACAGCTCGACCACCTCCTCGGCCTCGCGTTCGCGCAGCAGACCGTGATCGACGAAGATACAAGTCAGCCGGTCGCCCACCGCCTCGTGCAGCAGCACCGCGACCACCGCCGAATCGACCCCGCCCGAGACGCCGCAGATCACCCGCTCGTCACCGACCTGGGCGCGGATTCGCTCGATCGCCTGCGCCCGGAACGCCGACATGCTCCAATCGCCCGCGCATCCCGCGATTCGGTGGGTGAAGCTTTGCAACAGCGCCGCCCCGTGCGGCGTGTGCACGACCTCGGGGTGAAATTGGACGCCATAGTAATTGCGCGCCTCGTCGGCGATGGCGGCGAACGGCGCGCCGTCGCTGACCGCGACCGGCCGGAAACCTTCGGGCAGCCTGTTCACCCGGTCGCCGTGGCTCATCCATACCTGTTCCCGGCCGCCGGTGCGCCAAACGCCCTCGAACAACGGACATTCGTCGGTGACTTCGACGAAAGCGCGGCCGAATTCGCGGTGGTCGCTCGGCTCCACCTCGCCGCCGAGTTGGGCGCACATGGTCTGCTCGCCGTAGCAGATGCCGAGCACGGGCACGCCCGATGCGAATACCGATTCTGGCGCCCGGGGCGTGCCGGTCTCGGCGGCCGACGCCGGCCCGCCGGACAGGATCACGGCCTTGGGCGCGAACGAGGCGATCGCCTGATCGCTCATGTTGAACGGATGGATTTCGCAATACACGCCGCTTTCGCGCACGCGGCGGGCAATCAGCTGGGTCGTCTGGGCGCCGAAATCGAGAATGAGCACCCGGTCGGTCATGCGCGCGCGGCACCCGCGGTGATGTCCAGCGTGGCCCAGCCATAGGCGAACTCGGGGAGCAACTCGCCCCAGATCCGCTCCTCGCGCTCGGCCGAGCGGGCGCCGCCCATGGCCTCGTAAAAAAACCGCGCCGGGTTCATCGCCAGCACCCAGACCACGGCCGAACTCATGCCGCGTTCGCGCAGCCCTTCGAACAATCCGGATAACAGGCGCTGGCCGATGCCTTGGCCCTGACAATCGAGATGCACGTAAAGCGTAAACACTTCGCCCTGGTAAGGCGCGTCGCCGCGCGCCCGGCCGGCGCTGCCGAAACCGATCACGCCGTGCTCGGAATCCTGCGCCACCAGCGCGAATTCGCCGCCTCTCCGGCCGCGCAACTGCCGCGCCCACTGCGCCTGCTGGCTGCTGGCGGACATACCCACCAGCACGCGATCCGGTATTATGCCGGCATAGGTGCTGCGCCAGGTATCGACATGGATACGGGCAATCGCCTCGGCGTCCGCCGGAATGGCGTTGCGGATGATCAAATCCGTGGACTCATTTTTCAAGGCACTCGCTCCCCCCCTTAGCGCCGCTTCGTTGACGCCATCGCCGCCAGTCGTATCGATAGGCCGCCCCTCGCGCGGTCGGGACCGCGCGTTTCGGCCACGGCGGCGATGCCGCGTCCCCCGGTCTGTTATCCGGCCGCCTACGATATCCGGGAACCTCCCAATTCAGAATCCGCGGAACCGCAGGGAGCGACCGTACCCCATCATAGGCGCGGAGCACGGCGCCAACAAGACGAAGTACGCGCCTGTCGCGATATAACGGATCGTTTGCTTGCCGCGATTCATTCCCGCCGCTCCATGATCGCCGCGAAAAATCCGTCGGTGCCGTGACGCGCCGGCGTAAGCGTCAGATAGGCGCCGTCCGATGGCGCGGGCCGGTCCACGATGTCGCTCCAGATATCGGCGACCGGCAGCAACGAGAACCCGGTATTGGCGGCAAGAAAACGATCGATCCGTGGCGCGTTCTCGGACGCCAGGATCGAACAGGTGGCGTAGACGAGCCGCCCGCCGGACGCCACCAGCCGCGCGGCGCGATCGAGGATTCGCGCCTGCCGCGCGTGGTGCCCGGCGAGCTCGTCCGGGCTCAGCCGCCACTTGGCGTCCGGGTTGCGCCGCCAGGCGCCGGTGCCGCTGCACGGGACGTCGACCAGCACACGGTCGAACGAGCCGGCATCGAGCCCGTCTTCGCCCTCGTCCTCCATCACATGCGGCTCGACGATGGTCGCTCCGGCGCGCGCGCAACGCTTGACAAGATCGCCGAACCGCCCGGCGCCGATATCGCAGGCGACAAGGCGTCCCCGGTTCTCCATCGCCGCCGCCAGCGCCAGGCTCTTGCCGCCGCCGCCGGCGCAGTAATCGGCCACGCTTTGGCCCGGCCGCGCATCGGTAAGCAGGGCGACGATTTGCGAGCCCTCGTCCTGCACCTCGACGAACCCCCGGCGAAAGGCGTCGAGCGCCGGCAGCGTGCGCCGGCCGGCGAGCCTGAGGCCGATCGGCGAGAGCGGCGTCGGCTCCGCTTCGATGCCCTCGGCGGCGAGCGCCGCGCCGGCCTCCTCGCGGGTCGCCTTCAAAAGGTTTACGCGCAGGTCGACCGGCGCGGGCAGATTCATCGCCGCCATCTCCTCGGCCAGCCGGCCAGCGAAATTCGCCTCGAGTTCGGGCGTCAGCCAATCGGGGTAGTTGCCCCGCACCCAGGCCGGCTGGTCGGCGTCCGCCAGCGCCGCGCCCGCGAGCGCGCCGAGCAACGAGTTTTCATCCCCGCTCAGCGGCGCCGGCCGGTAGGGACCGCCATCGAAAGCGGCCGCCAACTCCGCCGCCTGCCAGCTCTCGACCAGCAGCAACCCGGCGATGGCGCGAAACCGGCCCGGCGCCGGGTGCGCGGCCGCCGTCGCCGCCCGCTCGATCCACCAGTCGAGCCCGGCGCGGTTGCGCAGCACGCCATAGACCGTGCCGCGGATGGCCTTGCGGTCCTTGGCGCCGATGTAGCGCCGCGCGCGAAAGTAACGCGAGAGCAGCCGGTCGGCCGGGCCGTCCGATTCGGCCATGGCGTCGAGCAGCTCGATCGCCGCCTGGACGCGCGCGCCCGGAGTCATGGCCGGTTTTCCCGCTGCGTTCGGGCGTTACATGTTGCGGCGGTAATTCGGCGCCTCGCGCGTGATCGCGACGTCGTGGACATGGCTTTCCAGGAACCCGGCCCCGGTGACGCGCAGGAACTGACAATTGCGCTGCATCTCGGCGATCGACCGGTTGCCGGTATAACCCATCGCCGCCCGCAGGCCGCCGACGAGCTGATGGACGGTGTTGGCGACCG
Organism: uncultured Alphaproteobacteria bacterium; assembly: GCA_965372875.1. Taxonomy (GTDB): domain Bacteria; phylum Pseudomonadota; class Alphaproteobacteria; order CBDVDY01; family CBDVDY01; genus CBDVDY01. The sequence continues at coordinate 4,369 of CBDVDY010000161.1, forward strand.
GCCCCTTGTACGGCACCCGCCCCTCGACGCCCTCGGGCACGAACTTGAGCTGGTCGGAAATCTCCTGCTGGAAATAGCGGTCGGCCGAGCCGCGCGCCATAGCACCCACCGAGCCCATGCCGCGATAGGATTTGTAGGATCGGCCTTCGTACAGGAACACCTCGCCCGGGGCCTCGTCGGTGCCGGCCAGGAGCGAGCCGATCATGGCGCAGTCGGCGCCGCCGGCGATGGCCTTGGCGAGATCGCCGGAATACTTGACGCCGCCGTCGGCGATCACCGGCACGTCGTGCTTGCGGCATTCCTCGACCGTGTCGAGGATCGCCGTCATCTGCGGCACGCCGACGCCAGCCACGATCCGCGTGGTGCAGATCGAGCCCGGGCCGATGCCGACCTTGACCGCGTCGGCGCCGGCGTCGACGAGCGCCTTGGCGCCCTCGGCGGTGGCCACGTTGCCGGCGATCACCTGGGTGCAGTTCGAGAGCTTGCGGACGCGCCGGACGGCGTCGAGCACGCCCTTGGAATGGCCGTGCGCGGTGTCGACGATGATGATGTCGGCCTCGGCTCCGAACAGCGCCTCGGCCCGCTCCAGCCCCGCGTCGCCGACCCCGGTCGCGGCGGCCACCCGGAGGCGCCCCTGCTCGTCCTTGCAGGCGTTCGGAAAGCGCTGCGCCTTCTCCATGTCCTTGACCGTGACCAGGCCGACGCAGCGGTACTTGTCGTCGACCACGATGAGCTTTTCGATGCGGTGCTGATGCAAGAGCCGCTTGGCTTCCTCGCGTTCGACCCCGTCCCGCACGGTGATCAGATTCTCGTGCGTCATCAACTCCCTGACGGGCTGGGCGGGATCGTCGGCGAAGCGCACGTCCCGGTTGGTCAGGATGCCGGCGAGCTTTCCGCTCTTGGGCTCGAGCACGGGGATGCCCGAAATTTTGTGTGCCGCCATGAGATCGAGGGCGTCGGCGAGCGTCGCCTCGGGGCCGATGGTCACGGGGTTGACCACCATGCCGGATTCGAACTTCTTCACCGCGCGGACCTCGCCGGCCTGCTCTTTGATACCGAGATTCTTGTGGATCACGCCGAGCCCGCCGACCTGGGCCATGGCGATGGCGAGACCGCCTTCGGTCACCGTATCCATCGCCGCCGAAATGAGCGGGATGCCCAGTTCGATCCGGCGGGTGAGGCGGGTTCCGGTGTCGGTCTCGGCGGGCAGGACGGCGGATTCGGCGGGTTTCAGCAGCACGTCGTCAAAGGCGAGCGCTTCGCGGAATTCCATGCCACCTCCGATACAGGTTGGCGCGCCATAATACACATCGCCGCGCCGAAGGAAAGAGCGGACCAGGCGGGCCGCCGCCGCTATTCGGCGTCGGGCTGCTTGTCGGGCTGGGCGCGGTCGAAGGCGTCGAGCGCCATGCACGATTCGAAGATGCGCTCGATCGTCGGGTGCGCGTCCAGCGCATAGCCGAAGCGGCGCGAGTTGACGACCTGCGGCACCAGGAAGATATCGGCCAGGGTCGGGCTGCCGCCGTGGCAGAACTTGCCGGTCATCGGGTGGCCGGCCAGCATGCCCTCGATGCCGGTGAAGCCCACCTCGATCCAATGGTTGTACCAGGCCCGCATCGCCTCCTCGCCGACCGTCAGATCGTCGAGCAGATATTTCAGCACGCGGGCGTTGTTGACCGGGTGGATGTCGCAGCCCGGCGCCATGGCGATGGCCCGTACCCGCGCGCGCTCGGCCGGGTCGCGCGGCAGGAACGGCGGCTCGGGCCGCACCTCGTCGAGATACTCGATGATCGCCGGCGACTGGACCAGCACGTTGTTGCCGTCGGCCAGCGTCGGCACCTGGGCCTGGGGGTTGAGCCGGAGGTAATCCTCGTCGAACTGCTCGCCCTTGCGCAGGTGCACGAACGCGTTCTCGTAGGGGATGCCCTTGAGGTTGAGCGCGATGCGCACCCGGAACGAGGCGGAGGAGCGGAAGAATCCATAGAGCTTCATCTGAGCGGCACCCTGTCGTTGTCGTTGCGCCGATCATACGCCGGCCCGCTCCGGCCCGGAATAATTTTGCGACCAGGCGGATACCCTGGTTGTCCGGATTATTTTAATTGAAAATTCAAGTAAATTAATCCGGACAACCAGGGTATCAGAGGTCAGAAGTCAGATGCCGGAAGTCTGACCTCTAGCATCTGGCATCCGCCCTCTGACTTCTGACTTCTGACTTCTGACTTCTGACTTCTGACTTCTGACTTCTGAC
>CBDVDY010000162.1:0-6474 GCA_965372875.1 uncultured Alphaproteobacteria bacterium
CGGCGGCCGCGCATCTCGGCGAGCAGGGGCTGGTCGAGCTGGTCGGGCTGTTGGGCTATTATACGCTGGCGGCGATGACCTTGATTGCTTTCGAGATGGGCGATGCCCCGGTGCCGCCCTGGGCCGAATCCGGCGGGACTAGGAGAGCGGGCGGATGCTGAAAATTCTCGGGCGCAACACCTCGACCAATGTGCAGAAGGTACTGTGGTGCTGCGACGAAATCGGCCTCGCCTACGAGCGCGAGGATTACGGCGGGCCGTTCGGCAAAAACGACCAGCCCGAATACCTGGCGCTCAATCCGAACGGCCGGGTGCCGACATTGATCGATGGCGACCTGGTGCTGTGGGAATCCAATTCCATCGTGCGCTATCTCGCCGCCACGCACGATCCGGGCGGGCTGATCCCGGACGCGCCCGCGTCGCGCGCCTTGGTCGAGCGCTGGATGGATTGGGAGCTGAGCACCGCCACCAGGCCGCACGCCGAGGTGTTCCGCCAGCTGATCCGCACCGAGCCGGCCGACCGCGACGCGGCGGCGATTGCCGCCAACTGCGCCGCCTGGACCAGCGCCATGACGATCCTCGACGCCCAACTGGCGGACAACGACTTCGTCGCCGGGGCACGCTTGAGCTGCGCCGATTTGGTGCTCGGGCCCAGCGTCTACCGCTATCTCAACCTCGATATCGCGCGCCCCGGCCTGCCGCATCTGGCCTCCTGGTACGCGCGCCTCGGCGAGCGGACCCACTACCGCCGGCACGTGATGATCGAAATGGTCTGATGCCGGGACGCGGACGAACCGACTCGGGCCTCGCCCTTCGTCCTTCGAGACGCGACCCTTCGGGTCGCTCCTCAGGATGAAGGGCTCAGGGTGAGGCCCTCATGCTGAGCTTGTCGAAGTATGAGGGCCATGCCGCGATGTCCCCGTTCAAAGGCTCGCTGGTATGATGCCGGGACGCGGACACAGATGACGAGGCGGTTCGGCGACTTCTCGGCCATTCGCGGCGCGTTTTCCAACCGCAATTTCGCGGTCTACGCGGCCGGCAATTCGATCTCGCTGATCGGCCTGTGGGTGCAGCGCCTGGCGGTCGGCTGGCTGACCTGGCAGCTCACCGAATCCGGGCTCTGGCTCGGCGCGGTCGCCTTTGTCGATCTGTTTCCGGTGGTCGTGCTCGGCCCTTTCGCGGGCGTCGTCGCCGACCGCGTCGACCGCCGCCTGATATCCATGATCTGCCAGTCCCTGGCGCTGGTTCAGGCGCTGGTGCTGTGCGGGCTCACCGCCTTCGGCTGGATCACCATCGAGCTACTGTTCGGGCTGACGCTTTGGCTCGGAATCATCGTCGCCTTTCACCAGCCGGCGCGCCTGTCGCTGGTGCCGAGCCTGGTACGCCCCGAGGATTTGACCGCCGCGGTGGCGATCAGCTCGGTGATGTTCAACATGGCGCGCTTCGTCGGCCCGGCGGTGGCCGGCATCATCATCACCATTGCCGGGATCGCGCCGACCTTCGGTTTCAACGCGGCGAGCTATCTGGCCATGATCACCGCGCTGCTCGCCCTGCGGCTGGCGCCCCAGGAACGCCCGCCGGGCCGGGCCGGGCTGTTCGCCGACATGCGCGACGGCCTGCGCTACGCCGCCACCCACCCCGCCATCGCGCCGGTTTTGCTGCTGGCCACGGCGACTTCGATGCTGGTGCGCCCGGTCTTCGAGCTGTTGCCCGGCTTCGCCGACGCGGTTTTCGCGCGCGGCGCCGGCGGACTGGCGATGCTTACCTCGGCGGTAGGTCTGGGCGCCATTGCCGGAGGTTTATGGCTGGCGCAGCGCGGATCGGTGCGCGGCCTGACGACGATTGCGATGCTCGCCAGCACGGGGGCGGGGCTGGTCGTCGTACTGTTCGCCGCCACCGGAAGTTTCTGGATCGCCGTGGCCGCCATGGCCGCCGCCGGCTTTGCCGTCGTCAGCTTCGGCATCGGCACCCAGACGCTGATACAAAGCGCCGTCGATGGCCACATGCGCGGCCGGGTTCTCAGCCTTTGGGGCGTCATATTCCGCGGCGCGCCGGCGCTGGGGGCGCTGACGATGGGCTGGGTATCGGGTTTTGCCGGACTGGGCTGGCCGGTGGCAGGGGGCGGCGCGCTATGCGCGTTGGCCGCGTTCGTGGCGTTCCGCAACCGCGCGGCGTTGATCGCGCGTCTCGAAGGTTGATTCATCGGCGCCTCTAATCGGCGTAGCGGACGGGCAGCGCCGTGGTGTACTTGATGCGCTCCATGGCGAATGTCGAGCTCACGTCCAGGAAATCGGCGGCCGCGATGAGCCGCTTGTAGACCCCGTCATAGGCGGCGATGTCGGGCACGACGACGCGCAGCAGGTAGTCCACGTCGCCGCTCATGCGGTAGATCTCCACGATCTCGGGAATTTCGCTGACCGCCTTGGCGAAATTTTCGAGCCATTCGATGTTGTGCTGGCTGGTCTTGAGCCGCACGAACACCGTGACCCCGACATTCATCCTGTCGGGGTCGAGCAGGGCCACGCGCCGTTCGATGATTCCCTCGCGCTCGAGGATCTGGATGCGTCGCCAGCAGGGCGTGGTCGACAAACCGACCCGCTCGGCGATGTCGGCGACGGATTGGGTGGAATCCTCCTGCAGGCGGAAAAGGATATGCCGGTCGATATCGTCCATGGGAATAAAAATACCTATTTTCGGAGTTTGAATAGGATCACATTCTAGTAATTAAGGTGATCTTAATGCTCTTTGGAAGCAATTTCCGCAATTCCTGGTATATCGTCGATCCATGGATTGGAAATCGCTTTTCACGAAGCATCCTGCCACCGTTGGTGAGACCTATACCGAGCACATGGAAATGGCCGGCGGGTTCGCCGTCCGCATGCTCTTGGGCGGGGCGGCCTGCCTCGTTCACGCGGTCCTGCCTTTCCTGTTCGTGAAGACCGGCAGCTCGATAATCGCCGGCCTGCATGACCGCATGGTGGTCAATCGCGACCGCCGCCTGCCGGCGCGGGAACGGCCGGCCGACTTTAATCTGGCGCGCCACGCGTCGGAGTGAGCCTCCCCCGGCCCATTGGGCCGAACCTCCCGCGACTTCATTCCCGCGGGATCGCCCCGGTGCCATCACGGTTGCCGGGGTCTTTTTATCGGTCCTTCGTTTGCCTGGATTCGGCGAAAGTCGAGGTGGCGGCCAATTTCGAGCCGCAATAATTGGAGGTGCCGAAACGTTGAAAATTCGATAAGCTACTCGGCACGTTAAATTTTGTGCATTAGCACCAGAACAGAATCGGGAGGGACTTTTCCATGAAATGCTTGAAAATCATGGTCGGCGCGGCCGTCGGCACGACGTTGGCTTTTGCCGCTCATGCGCAATCGATCGCAATTGGCACCTCGGCGCAGGGTACCGCCACATACAATATTGGCTCGGCGATTGCCAAGGTCGCGGGCGACAAGGCGGGCATGAATGTCGTTGTGCAGCCGCAAGGTTCGACCGGCAAGGTCGCGCCGCTGGTCAATGCCGGCCGCATCGGCTTCGGCCTCGCCAACATTCTGGAGACGACCAACGCGGTCAAGGGCCGCGGGCCGTTCAAGGGCAAGGCGCAGCCGAAGTTGAAGCTGATCGCGGTGATCTATCCCTTTGCCACCGGTTTCTTCGTGCGCAAGGACCATCCGGCGCAGACCATCAAGGACCTGAAAGGTCTCAAGATTTCGTCGGAGTATAAGAGTCACAAGATCATCAAGATCCTGGCGACCGCGCACCTTGCCAACGCCGGACTTGGCTGGAATGACGTTCAGGGCGTGCCGACCGCCAACATTATCGGCAACGCCAAGGATTTCACGGAAGGCAAGACGGAGGCCGGCTTCTTCGCCGTTGCCTCGGGCAAGGTCAAGCAGATGAATGCCGCGGTCGGCGGCCTGCGCTTTTTGGACATGGACGACAGTCCGGCGGCGATCGCGCGCATGAAAAAAATCGTGCCTCCGGCGACCATTATCTCGATCAAGCCGCGCAAGGGACTGGTCGGGTTCCCCAAGCCGACGAAACTGATGGTCTATGACTATTTGTTCTATGCCGGCGCGCATGTTTCCGACGACGTCGTCTACAAGATCACCAAGGCAATGGCCGAGAACAAACCGGCGCTTGCCGCGGCCTTTGGCGGCTTCAACGGCCTGGATCCCAAGAAAATGCATAAGAACAACGGGCTCGATTATCATCCGGGCGCGATCAAGTATTACAAGGAAGCGGGACTCGCCGCCCAATAACGGGCGCGTCGTCAAGCCAAACAGCCGCGCCGCCGCCGTATATGCGGCGGCGCGGCATGCGTATGAGTCCATAATGGGGGGCGATACGATCTTTGGCTGATGTGAGCGACGGCAAGGAAGACAATGGGCCAAATGGCGCGGGACAAGACGCTCCGGGCACGCGTCTGCTGTTTAACCTGTTGGCCAGCGCCATCACGCTGTTGGCTGTCGCATGGGCACTTGACCTCCCGCGTCAGGTGGGGCTGGTCCTCCTCGTTCAGCAATACATGGTGTTTGCCTTTGGCATCGCCCTGGCGCTGGTCTACCTGTCCGTGCCCGCGAATCGCAAGCAAGCGGGCGCCGGGCGCCGGAAAATTCCGTATTACGACATGGCCGCCGCCGCCCTGTCGGTGGCGGTCTGCACCTGGATATCGGCACGCTTTCCGGTCCTGTCGGAGGATGTGTTTTTTCACGCCAACGAGGCGTTTGCCGTCTCGGCGATCACGCTGTTGCTGATCGTGGAGGCCTTGCGGCGCACGGTCGGTTGGCCGCTTTTGTCGGTGGCGCTGGTGTTCATCCTGTACAGCTTCGTCGGCTCCTACATTCCGGGCTATTTCAACGGGCTTTACGTCGAATACCGGCAGCTTGTCGCCTACCTGATCATCGATCTCAACGCCTTTGTCGGCGTGCCTCTGATCGTTGGCTCGACCATCGTTATCGCCTTCGTGCTGTTCGGCCATGTTCTCAAACATTCGGGCGGGTCGGCGTTCTTCACCGATTTGGCGGCCGCCCTGATGGGTTCGTTTCGTGGCGGGTCGGCCAAGATCGCGATCGTCGCGTCCAGCTTGTTCGGTTCGATTTCGGGCAGCGCCGTCTCGAACGTGGTCTCGACGGGCGTCGTCACCATACCGCTGATGCGCAAAAGCGGCTATTCGGCGCAGCGCGCCGGTGCTATCGAGGCGGTCGCGTCCACCGGCGGCCAGCTGATGCCGCCGGTGATGGGAGCGGCCGCGTTTCTCATGGCCGAGACCATTCAGGTGCCCTACCGCGACGTGGTTCTGGCGGCATTGCTCCCCGCGGCTCTTTACTATCTCGCCGTCTTTATTCAAGCGGATCTCGACGCCGCGCGCAGCGGCATCAAGGCGCTGCCGGCGGAGGATCGGCCGGCGCTTGGGGAGACGCTGAAGAGCGGCTGGCATTTTCTGTTGCCCTTCGCGATCCTGGTGGTGGCGCTGTTTCGGTATAATCAGCCGCCCGAGCGTGCCGCGCTCTATGCCGCCCTGGCGCCACTCGTCAGCGGAATGTTGCTTGGCTATCGGGGCCGTAAAATGCCGTTGGCCGGCATTGGGCATGCGATCCGCGATACCGGCTTTGCCGTACTCGATCTGCTGATGATCGTGGCGGTCGCGGGCATCGTCATCGGCGTGCTCAACATCTCCGGTCTCGGCTTTTCGTTGACCCGGATTTTGGTTCAGCTTGGCAGCGGTAACATCTTCGTTCTGCTTTTGATCACCTCGTTGATCGGCATCGTACTGGGCATGGGCATGCCGACGGTCGGGGTCTATGTGCTGCTGTCGGTTCTGGTGGCGCCGGCTTTGATCGAGGCTGGATTCCAGCCCATGGCGGCGCATATGTTCGTGCTCTATTTCGGGCTGCTGTCCATGATCACGCCGCCGATCGCCCTTGCCGCCTTCACCGCGGCAAGCCTCGCCAAGGCCGACCCGATGAAGACCGGGTTCGAGGCGGTACGATATGGCTGGTCGGCCTATATCATTCCGTTCATCTTCATTTTCGCGCCGGAGCTGTTGATGCTGGGCGAGCCGCAATGGATTGCCTTGATTTTCGCGCGCACCGTGCTGGGAGTCTGGATCATCTCGGTTGCGGCAAGCGGCTATCTGAACGGCTTGATCCCGCCGTTCGTGCGGCTTTCCCTGGCCGTCGCGGGTGTGTGCCTGCTGTTGCCGGGAAAATACATCGCGCCCTGGGTGCTGTGGATAAATCTGGCGGGGTTGGTCTGGACCGTGGCCTTTGTCGCGTTACGCTACCGGCAGCTCGCCAATCGCCGAGCCGCATGACGCAGGGTCGTCAATCGCGGCCCGATCCGATAGAGCCCGTCAGAGACTGCCGGCGGCGGCTCGGCGGGCGCCGAGCATCTCGCTGGCCAACAGCGCGAGGCCGGCGACGGCACCCGCGATCTCGACATACCCGGCGCCGGCGAAGGCGCCCGACGGCACCAGCG
>CBDVDY010000163.1:0-6452 GCA_965372875.1 uncultured Alphaproteobacteria bacterium
AGGGCGTCACGGTTGGCTCCCGCGAAATCTTCGAAGACATGGTCCGCGCCATCGAGTTGCACGGCACTCGCCCACCGGTCGACGGCGATCTTTTCGCCTTCGAGGACGTAGCCGCGGCAATCGCCGCGCTCCCCAAGGGCAAACATTTCGGCAAGGTGTGCTCGCGCTTTTGAGCGCGCGTGCGGGCTCAATGTAGAGAGCGCGGCGATGGCCAAACTCTGGACCACCGAGACCGAAGATAAAGTTATGGACGCCTGCCTTCAACTGCGCCGCGGATACGGCTATATGTGAGAGTGCGCCAGCGCCCGACCGCTTTAACCGACAAAAATTCAACCCAAGAAGGAAGTTCCATGAGTCTTGACGATCTGACCCAGAAAATCCGCGAGCGCGTCGGCGACGATTCCGGCCTTGGCGCCACCATCAAGTTCGCGCTCGGCGACGAGGGCGTGATCTTCGTCGACGGCGCGTCCTCGCCCAACAGCGTCTCGAACGACGACAACGAGGCGCAATGCACCATTGTTATGTCGATAGACGATTTCAACGAGTTGATGGCCGGCGAGCTCGACGCCACCACCGCCTTCATGATGGGCAAGCTCAAGGTCGAGGGCGACATGTCCATCGCCATGAAGCTCTCGAGCGTGCTTTAGGCGAGACTCCGCGCGGTGTCCTTTATCGCCTCCCACGCCGCCTGCACGTGGCGCCGCTCGGTGGCGGTCTGGCCGACGGAAAAGCGGATGGTGTAGGCGCCGCCCAGCCGGTTCTGGGTCAGATAAAGCGCGCCGGAATCGTTGAGCCGGGTCAACAATTCCTGGTTCAGCGTATCGAGCGCCTCGCCCTCCGCCATGCCCTCGGGCCGGTAACGGAAGTTGAACAGCGCGAGGCGCGCCGGCGACAGCACCTCGAAATCCTCCTGCGCTTTCATCTGGTCCGCCAACTCCCGCGCCCAGTCGATGTGCGCGGCGATGCGCTGGCGCAGGCCGTCGACGCCGTAGCTGCGGATCACGAACCACAGTTTGAGCGCCCGGAAGCGGCGGCCCAGCGACACGGTCCAGTCGCGGTAGTCGATCACCCGCGCGCCCTCGGGCGATGTCAGGTAGGCCGGATTGATGGCCATGGCCCGCACCAGCGCCTCCGGGTCCCGCACGAAATGCGCCGAGCAATCGAAATTGGTGAACAGCCATTTGTGCGGGTTGAAGACGAAGCTGTCGGCGTAGCCGATGCCGTCGAGCATCCAGCGATGCTCGGGCAGAATCAGCGCGCTGCCGGCCCAGGCGGCGTCGACGTGCAGAAAAATGCCGAAGCGCGCGCAAATCTCGCCGATCGGGCGCAGCGGATCGAAGCCGCCGGCCCCGGTGCTGCCCAGGGTGGCGACGACGCAGGCCGGCGTGACGCCTGTCGCCAGGTCGGTTTCGATCGTGTCCCGGAGCGCCCTCGGCTGCATGGCGAAGTCGATGCCCACGGGAATGGCGCGCACGTTCTTGCGGCCGATGCCGGCGATGCCCGCGTCCTTCTCGACCGAGGAATGGGCTTCCTCCGAGCAATAGACGGCAATCGGCGATTTCTCGGCGGCTAGCCCCGCCTCGTTGGCCCGCCAGCCGGTGGCCTTTTCGCGCGCCACCAGAAGCGCGCAGAGCGTCGCGGTCGAGGCGGAATCCTGGATCGTGCCGGCGAGGCCCGCGGGCAGCCCGGTCATTTGCCGGAGCCATTCCATCATCCTGGTCTCCAACTCGGCCGCCGCCGGCGAGGTCTGCCACAGCATGCATTGCGCGCCGAGGGTGGCGGTCAGCATTTCGGCCAGCACCGACGGCGGGCTGGAATTGGCCGGGAAATAGGCGAAGAAGCTCGGGTGCTGCCAATGGGTCATGCCCGGCAGGATGTCGCGCTTGAAGTCGGCGAAAATATCGGCCATGGCCTCGGCCGCCTCGGGCGGCGCCTCGGGCAAGCGCGCGGAAATATCGCCCGGCTTCACCTGCGCCCGCACGGGATATTCCTCGACGCCCTCCATGTAATCCGCCATCCAGTCCACCATCGCGTGGGCATGGCGGCGGAAGTCTTCGGTGTTCATACCTGCGTTTCCTCCCAGATGCGCTTAGTGCCCGCCGCCCTTCACGTACCCGTCCCTTGTCTGCGGCAGTTTGCGGCCGAGGATGCGGGAGGCGACGAGGGTGCGCAGGATTTGCGCGGTGCCGCCGCCGATGGTGAACATGCGCGCGTCGCGCACCATGCGCTCCAAGGGCCGCTCGCGCGAATAGCCGGCGGCGCCGAATATTTGCAGCGCATCGTTGGTCACGTCGATGGCCATTTCCGAGGCGAAAATCTTGGCCTGCGCAGCGGCCAGCACGTCGGGGAAGCCGTCGCCGGCCGCGCCATCGCCGGCGCTCGCCGCCGCCTCGCGGATCAGCGCCCGGGCGGCGGCGAGGCGCGTGCTCATATCCGCCAGCATCCATTGCAAGCCCTGAAACTCGGCGATCGGCCGGCCGAACTGCTGGCGCTCCCCGGCGTAATCGAGGGCCAGCGCGTAAGCGCCTTGCGCCAGCCCCAGCGCCACCGTCGCCGCGCCCACGCGCTGGCCGTTGTAGGCGTTCATCAGATCGGCGAAGCCCTTGCCCAGCCCGCGCGGCGGCAACAGCAGCGCGGCGGCCGGCAGCGCCATGTCCTGGAGAATGATTTCGGCCTCGGGGATGCCGCGCAGCCCCATGGTCGGCTCGCGCTTGCCGATCACCAGCCCGTCGCTCTCCCCGCGCACCGCAATGAAGCCGCCGATGCCCTGCTCTTCGCCGTCCTCATCGAAAACCCGGGCGAAGATCAGATGCAGCTTGGAAACGCCGCCGCCGGTGATCCAGTGCTTCCTGCCGTTGAGCACGTAGCCGTTGCCGCGCCTGTCGGCGCGCGTGGTCATTTCGCTCGCCGCGCTGCCCGCTTCGGGCTCGGTGATGCAGATCGCCGGCTTGTCGCCGGCAAGCACGAGATCGGCGGCGAGGCGCTTCTGCTCCTCCGAGCCATAGGCCATGATCGCGCCGATCGCACCCATGTTGGCCTCGACCGCGATGCGCCCGGTGACGCCGCAGACCCGGGCCATCTCCTCGATCACCAGGGTGGCGTCGAGACAGCTTCGCCCCTGCCCGCCATAGTTGGCGGGAATCGTCATGCCGAAGAAGCCGGAATCGACCAGCGCCTTCACGTTGTCCCAGGGATATTCCTCCGAGCGGTCGATCTCGGCCGCGCGGGCCCGAAACTCGCCTTGGGCGAGCGCGCGTGCGCGCGCCTGAAGTTCCGTTTGCTCGAGCGATAGCGCGAAGTCCATGGGTTGGCTCCTCCATTCGGTCCGACTATGGCCCGCGCGGCCGAAGCCGACAAGCGCGGGCCGCTTGCCAGCCGCCGGGCCGCTGGTCTACCGTGCCCGGCGCGCCCGACCAACCGCGACGAAGGATTTTCATGAACCTCGCCAGTCCCCTGACACTGCCCTGCGGCGCAATATTGCCGAACCGCATCGCCAAGGGGCCGATGACCGAGGGACTGGCGGACCCGCGCCACCACGCAACCGAACGCCATGTCCGCCTCTACCGCCGCTGGTCCGAGGGCGGCGCCGGGCTTTTGATCACCGGCAACGTGCAGGTCGACCGGCGCTATCTCGAGCGCCCGGCCAACGTGGCGATCGAGGACCGCGCCGGGCTCGCCGAACTGCAGGCTTGGGCCAAGGCGGGGTCGGAAGCCGGCAATCATCTTTGGATGCAGATCGGCCACGCCGGGCGGCAGACGCCGATCCACGTCAACCCGGAGCCGGTGGCGCCGTCGGCGGTGCCCCTCGACCTGCCGGCCGGGCGCTTCGGCCCGCCGCGCGCGATGACCGGCGCCGAAATCGAGGACATTGTGCGCCGCTTCGCCCTAGTGGCCGAGGTAGCGCGCGAGGCCGGCTTTACCGGCGTGCAGGTACACGCCGCGCACGGCTATCTGCTGAGCGAGTTCCTGTCGCCGCTGGCCAACCGGCGCGACGACGAATGGGGCGGCGGGCTGGAGAACCGGGCGCGGCTGCTGCTGGAGATTGTTTCCGCTACCCGTAGAGAAGTGGGCCCGGATTTTCCGCTCTCGGTCAAGCTCAACTCGGCCGATTTTCAGAAAGGCGGCTTCACCCACCAGGAATGCTTGCGCGTGGTCGAATGGCTCGGCGAGGCGGGGGTGGATCTGCTGGAGATTTCCGGCGGCAACTACGAGCAGCCCAGCATGATGGGCGCCCGCGCCCGCGACGACGATTCCGGGAACCAGGTGGCCGGGAGCACCCAACGGCGCGAAGCCTATTTTCTCGACTACGCCCGTTCCATGCGCCTTGTATCGGCGCCGCCCTTGATGGTCACCGGCGGCTTCCGCTCGCGCGCGGCGATGGACGACGCGCTGGCCTCCGGTGACCTCGACGTGATCGGCATTGCCCGGCCCATGTGCGTCGAGACCGATCTGCCGGCGCGGCTGCTCGACGGCCGGGCCGAGGAAGGCGGGCGCTACGAGGCCGGCATCGTGCCGGCCCGGGCGGGACTGGCCTGGTTCTGCCTCCAGCTCCTGCGCATCGGCGACGGCGAGGAGCCGGATACGGATATGGACGGCGCCACCGCCATCGCGCTCTACAAGGCGAGCGAAGCCGCCGCCGCCAAGGCAATGGCGGCCTGACGCGATCACCAGCGGGAGGAAGGGAATGGATATCAAGGGAGGGGTGGCGATCGTTACCGGCTCGGCCACCGGGCTCGGCGCCGAGATCGCCAAGCTCTTGGCCAAAAAGGGCTGCAACGTCGTCATCAACTACTCCAAGAGCGAGGCCGAGGCGCGCGAGACGGCGGCGGCCTGCGAGGCGCTGGGGGTCGAGACGCTGCTTTGCCAGGCCGACGTCGCCCAGGACGGCGACTGCCGGCGGCTGGCCGCGGAGACAATCGACAAGTGGGGCAAGATCGACGCCCTGGTCAACAACGCCGGGATCACCCGCATGGCCGACCAGGCCGACCTCGAAGCCCTCGACGCCGACGATTTTCTGGCCATCTACCGGGTCAACGTGGTTGGCGCCTACCAGATGATCCGCGCCGTCGCCCCGCATATGAAGGCGGCCGGCTTCGGCGCCGTGGTCAATATCTCCTCGATCGCCGGGGTGATGGGCATCGGCAGTTCGGTGGCCTACGCCGCGTCGAAAGGCGCGCTCAACACCATGACCCTGTCGCTCGCCCGTTCGCTGGCGCCCGAGATTCGCGTCAATACCGTATGTCCCGGCTTCATCGCCACGCGCTGGTGGACCGACAAGCTCGACGAAGAAAAATATCAAGCGTTCGTGCGCCAAGTCGAGGGGACCGTGCCGCTGGGCAAGGCGAGCGGGCCCGAGGACATCGCCGGCAGCGCCGTCTGGCTGGTCGAGGGAGCGGACCACGTCACCGGTGAGATAATCATCGTCGACGCCGGCATGCATCTCGGCTTCGCGCCGCTGATCGCGCGTTAGCGCCAAACCGGTCTTGCCTCGAAATCGCGCCCGCCGTAGCTTGGGTCGGGCGCGCGCGGGAGACGCGGACGGGATTTCAATTAGTTGGGGGGATACAAGCGATGATTCTGGTGCAACGGATTGCGGCGGGCATTGCCGCTCTGGCCGCCATCACCGCAACCGACATCGGCGCGCGCGCCGAGACTTTGATGGAACGCGGGACCTACCTCATGGGCGGCATCGTCGCCTGCGGCAACTGCCACTCGACGCGGGGCAAGGACGGCGCCTTCCGGCCGGGGATGGAAATGGCCGGTGGATTCCTGCTCGAGGAAAAGATCATGACCGCCTTCGCGCCCAATATCACGCCCGACCGGGCGACCGGCATCGGCGCCTGGACCGACGCGCAGATCATCACCGCGATCCGCGAGGGCAAGCGTCCCGACGGCACCATCATCGGCCCGCCGATGCCGATCGAAATGTATCGCGGAATCTCGGACGACGACGCCAAGGCCCTCGTCGCCTACCTCCGGTCGCTCGAGCCGGTCCGCAACGAGGTGCCGAAATCGACCTACCGCGTCCCGCTGCCGCCTTCCTATGGCCCGCCCGTGGGCCATGTCGCGACGCCGGCGAAAGGCGACAAGGTCCGGTACGGCGCCTATCTCGCGGGGCCGCTGGGCCATTGCATGGAATGCCACACGCCGATGATAGCGGGCGGCCACCGCGATTACGCGAAACGTAGCGGCGCCGGCGGTTTCCATCTCGTCGGGCCGTGGGGCGAGGTGGTCTCGGCCAACATCACGCCCGATCGCGAGACCGGCATCGGCAAGTGGTCCGACGCCGAGATCAAGCGCGCGATCACCGCCGGCGTTCGGGCGGACGGTTCGCCGCTGTCGCCGCCCATGGGGTTCGGCTTTTACAAGACCATGACCGACGACGATCTGGGCGCGCTCGTCGCCTACCTACGATCGCTGAAACCGGTGAACCACAAGGTGCGCTAACGGGC
>CBDVDY010000164.1:0-6445 GCA_965372875.1 uncultured Alphaproteobacteria bacterium
CCGATCACGTAGGCGCCGTTCTCCTTGAAGGCGCGCGCCTGCGGGAAGATCGGCGCCACCCCCAGCCCGCCGCCGACGCAGACCACCTTGCCGGCATCCCCGATGTGGCTGGGGACGCCCATGGGCCCAACCAGGCCGAAGAGCTCGCTCCCGGCCCGGCAGTTTCGCTGCATCTCCCAGGTGGTCTTTCCGACCGCCTGAACCACCAGCGTGATGGTTCCCTCGTCACGGTCGAAATCGGCGATGGTCAACGGGATCCGTTCGCCGTGCTCGTGGGCGATGACGATGACGAACTGCCCCGGTCTGGCGGCCTTTGCCATCGCTGGATGGCGGATCTCCAGCAAAAAGGTGGCGTCCGAGAAATCCTCGCGAGCCACTATCTCGAATCCGGACCATTCGTTAGGCATGCTTCCCGGCTCGGCGGCGGCCGGCCCGCGCTTGCCGCCCCGGGATTCGCGGCTCTTTTGCGCCAAGATCGCTCTCCCTTCGTTTTGCGTGAATGATACGTGGTAGAGATCGGAGCATAATTGACCTGAATCAAGGCGTCCGCACCGGAATCGGAGCATGCCGAGGCCCGATCGCGATGTCGTTGCGCGTGGCGTAGCGACCCTTCGAATCCCACAGAATCCACGCGAGGAACCCGGCGGCGAATTTCGGCGAGCCAGGCGCGGACGGCGGAATCGCCGGAGGTCAGAATTTCCGCGCTCGCTTCCGGAGCCAGATCGACGACGAGGCCCAGGTCGACGACGAGGCAGGGACGTCCGAGATCACCGGCGAACTCGACGGTGGGCTTGGTTGACGCCGCGCCTCCAACCCTGGAAGCAGATTTCCAATTTGGTTGGGACTTCAAGCCTAATCTCGAAAAGATAAGAAAACGACCCAGGCTTCAGGAACCCATAGAGGTCGGGATTCGACCGACCCGCTGTGTCCGCAAATTTTCGAATGTCCGCTCCTGATACGGTGGACGGCTCCGCTCCAACGGCATCGCAATGTGCCAAAATTGTGGTTGTCATCAACCACTAGGAAATGGGAGCCGTCCTATGAACGAAGTTACCACGATCGGGATCGATCTTGCGAAGAACGTGTTTCAGGTCCACGGCGTCGATGCGTCGGGCAAGACTGTGATCCGCAAGCAGCTGAGACGACGCCAGGTACTCGCTTTTTTCAGGAAACTGCCACCGTGTCTCGTTGCCATGGAGGCCTGTGCAAGCGCGCATCATTGGGCGCGAGATCGCGGCGCTGGGGCATGAGGTCAGGCTGATGCCGCCACGCTACGTGAAGCCCTATGTGAAGCGGAACAAGAATGACGCGGCGGATGCGGAAGGGGTGTGCGAGGCCGTCACGCGGCCGACGATGCGCTTCGTGGCGATCAAGAGCAAACAGCGGCAGAGCAGAAGCAGCGCAAAGTCGCCTAACTGAAAACAACGAAGTACGTACAACAGCTGACTCTTAATCAGCGGGTCCGGGGTTCGAGTCCCCCATCGCCCTCCAAAATAACCCCGCTGGGCCAATGGCTTGGCGGGGTTGTTATTTGAATTCAAAGAAACCTGCTGCCCGCCGCGGCGGCCGTCGCATTAACGAATGGTAACCGAAGTTCTTCGATAATACTTCCGGACAGTATGTGCGGAGGAACGGCCATGAGCAAATACCGGGTTGTCGGTGCCGACCTGCCGAACCGGCGGCGCGACCGGCGCAACGCCATGCCGCCGATCGAGCTTGAAATCGAAGACGTCACATACACCACAATCGACTGGGGCCTCGGTGGATTTCTCGTCGAGCCGTACGAAGGCGCTCGCCGCGTCGGCGAGGCAATCGCGCTCACGGTCGTCGTCCACGTCGCCGATCGCTGCTACCGGCACCCGGTCGAGGCGCAAATCGTGCGGGTCGACCGGCGGGACCAGCAAATGGCGGCGGCCTTCGTGGGCTTGCCGTCCGACGCCATGGATACGCTCGAAGGGCTGATAACCGGCCGCCTGCGCCGGCTGCCGCATTAGCGCGCCTGGTGTTGCACGTTTCCGCCGCCCTGGCGGAACCCATGCATCTCTCCCCGCGGGCGCATCGGCCCTCGTTAACAGTTTTGACGGGATTTCCTGGGAACATCGGCGGGACTTTGGTTTGCCGATAGCGTGCCGTCCGGGAGGAGGGGGACTTGCCGCTCGTCCACCGCGAACACACGGAAGCATCCGGGAACGTCAGCGCGGTGGCGGCGCTAGCGAAACGAATCGTGGTCAAGCTGAGGGAGACGGGGCCGGTCTTTCTTGCGCTGCGCACAATTCACCGAATTACTCCCGACACCCTGTTCACCGTATCCGACCTGATCATCGAAGCCGCAGACATTCCGGCGGCCGTGGCGCATGAACCTGATCCGGAGTTGCGCTGGGCGACCGGACCCGATCTCGATATCATCGCGGCGGCAGTCCCCCGGGCGAAACTCCTCTTGGAACTATTCCCGCACACCAGCAGGATTGTCACCATCATGGGCGAGAACGGGGTCATTGCCGTCGATTGGTACGTGACGGCGCCTTCCAACGAAGCGGAAACGTGGGTGTTACGGATGATCGAAGGCGGTGGTTGGTTGCGTTTCCGCTTGCTGCGCGAGGACAGCTGGGGCCTCTGGACTTGGGTCGCGCCCGAGCATCGCGGCCAGCGCCTGATGGTCCGCTGCCGGTCTTTCGCCAATGTCGGGCTGGCCGCCGAGAAGTATACCCGTACCTGGGGGGCGATCTATTCCGGCAACGAACGGGCGATCCGGGCCCATGCGAAGCGCGGCACCCGCATCATGAGCCGTGTCTCCTATGTCCGCTTTCTTGGCCTGACGTTTCTGCGGATGGATGGCGCGCGCAGGATCGGCTTCTGGACCGCGAATCGTCCGTTGGAAATCGATGTGGGCGCGCTAAAAACCGGAGACCTGCTGCGGGCAGGGCGGCGAGCATGAATGCGAGAGGCGGGAAAACCGCCGCGTCGGCCGCGATCGCCGAGCCGCCCACCGAGTTTGCATTTGCATTAGCGGACGTACACGATATGACCCGCCGCATTCATTGGTGTGAAGGAGTTGCGCGGTGAGATATCACAGCCTGTCCGCGGTACGCGCGACGGCGTCTCCGGACGGCAATGAATCCTTGATCAGCCGTACCATTCTTTGGCGGCCCGTCTCGTATTACGTGAGCTGGGTATTCGTCAATCTGGGATTTAGGTCGGTGGGCGTATCCTCGGCGAACATCCTCATCATCGGCGCCGCGTGTTATCTCCTGTTTTACAACTCCCAGTGGATGTTGTTGGCCGCCGCCGTGGGAATCCTGCTTTATGACCTGATCGATCACGTCGACGGCGAACTTGCGCGATTCGAGATGAAGGTATTGCGACGGAACAACAGCCGAGTGGGGCATTATCTCGACCTGTTCGCCCACAAGGTGTCGATCTTCGCGTTGTTCGGGATCGGCTGGTCGGTGGCGTCGGCGACCGGCGAAATCATTTACACGCTGCTTGGGTTCATAACCAGTTTCTTCCTGTTCGGCCCGGCGCTCGAGCCGGCCAGGGATATCATCCTGGGCGCCAAGCGGAGCGACGATACCGAGCGGGCGCGCGAGGCGCTCGGCGCTTTGGCCGTGGGCCAAGCCTCGGACGCCCGGGTCAAGCCGTTGATGCGGCTGGCCCTGGCGGTGAACGAATCGGTCGGGTTCCCGGGCTGGCTGCATCTTGTTTCACTTGTCTGCGTGCTGGACGCCTTTCTTTCGCCGGCGCGGCTGGGCGGCGAAGAATATTATTACCGCGCATTGCTTCTTATCGCTCTTACGCCGATCTATGCGATCAAGTTCCTGTTCGCGTTCCGGTGGTATGTCCGGGTCATGATGTCGGTCAAGCACGACTGAGCCATTGACTCGGATCTGATTTAACCTTTGCCGTTTGCCAACGAAAACAGGTATTCGCCGTAATCGCAGTTGCACATGGAACGGGCCAGGGCCTCGAGTTGGCCGCAATCGATCCAGCCCTTGCGCCAGGCGATCTCCTCGATGCAGGCCACGCGCATGCCCTGACGGCGCTGGATGGTGGCGATGAAATTTCCGGCGTCGAGCAACGAGTCGTTGGTTCCCGTGTCGAGCCAGGCGAATCCGCGGCCGAGCGCCACGACATTCAACTCGCCCCGTTCCAGGTAAATGCGATTGACGTCGGTGATCTCCAACTCGCCGCGCGGCGAAGGTTTGAGGCCACGGGCGATCTCGACGACGTCGTTGCCATAAAAATAGAGTCCGGTGACGGCCATGTCGGAACGGGGCTTGGCCGGTTTTTCCTCGATGGCGACTGGGGTGCCGTCGCCGTTCAGCACGACGACGCCGTAGGCCTCGGGGTTCGGCACCGGGTATCCGAATACGGTGGCTCCATTGGTTTCGGCCGCCGGCGCCTTGAGCCGTTCCGTCAGCGCCGGGCCGTAAAAGATATTGTCGCCGAGAATCAGGGTTACTGGGTCGCCGTTGAGAAACTTCTCGCCGATCAGGAAGGCCTGCGCCAGCCCGTCGGGCGAGGGTTGCGCGGCATAGCTCAGTTCGAGGCCGATATCACCGCCGTCGCCGAGCAGGTCCCGGAAAAGGGGCAGATCGTGGGGCGTCGAGATGACCAGGATTTCCCGAATATCGGCCAGCATCAACACCGACAGCGGGTAATAGATCATCGGCTTGTCGTAGACCGGCAGGAGTTGCTTTGAAAGACCTTGAGTCAGCGGATGCAGGCGCGTGCCCTTGCCGCCGGCGAGAATGATGCCCTTTCGCCGGCCGTTCACGGTGCTCACGGCGTGCTCGTCCGTCGCGGCGCGCGCCCATGCGGCCGCACGGGTGTTGCTCTGAACCGGGACGAAGCAGCAATTGTAATCTTCGGTTGCATGCGGGCAGCTCGGAGGCGGCTGAGTATGACGGCTCGGATCCGGCGGCGTTGGGGCCGCCCGGCAGCCAAGACCGCCGGTTAATCCTGCTTAAACCATTCGGCTTAACCGAGCGTAAACTCGCTTTTAGCGCGCCTCGCCGGGGCTGCGGGCCAGATTGGTCCCACCGCAAATTCGACACGGGTAACAGGTCGTTAGCGAATGGTCTCTTAGACTTCCTCGGGATTCCCGCCGCGCGCTCAGATCATCGGATCGCGATGTGCCGCGGCGCTCGCCGGGAGCAGGGCGGGCGTCATTGCCGGACCGGGCCGTCCGCGATGGGAAGGAACAACGTGCCTTGCCGCGCCCTGGAGAGCGGGATCGAGATGGGGATATCCTACAGGGAAGAAACGGTACTCGACCTGATCGCCAGCGCCTACGACGCGGCACTGGGCCCGGAGCGATGGCCGGAATTTCTGGCCTCGCTGGCGGACGCCGTTGGCGCCTCGTCTGCCGCCTTCTATCGGCACGACGAGCGCACCGGCAGGATTGGTTTCAATTATTTTTTCGGGTTCAAGCCCGCCTTTGTTGCTTCCTATGCGCGGCGTTTCGCGTCGCTCGACCCGTGGCTCGCGGCCGCTAAATCGTTGCCCGAGGGAACCGTGTTTACCGGGCAATCCCTGGTTCCGAATCGATCGCTCGAGCGTTCGGAGTTTTACGCCAAATGGTTGCGGCCGCAGAACGCGTATCACGGGCTGGGCGCGATCGTTCGCAGGGAAGGCCGGGCATCGTCGCAATTGATCCTGGTCCGGCCAAAAGGCGCCGGCCCGTTCCGCCCGACGGCGCGCGCGTTCCTGCGCAAACTCGTCCCACAGCTCAGGCGGGCGTTGTCCATCCACGAGCAGTTCGCGACCCTGGATCTGACGCGGGTCGCGTTTGGCGATACCCTCGACTGTCTCGAGATCGGTGTCGTACTGATCGATCCGCGGGGCCGCCCCTATTTCATGAACCGGAGGGCCGAGGAGCTTCTGGGGTTGCAGGACGGGCTGGTGCTGAATGGCGCCGAAATCGGGACCGCGTCCGGTAAGGAAACCGCGGAGTTGCGGAATCTTATCGGCCGCGCCGGCGGGGGAGACGGCGGCGCTGATCCGGGGGGATCGATGACCATCTCGCGGCCGTCGCAGAAGCGCCCCTATTCGGTGCTGGTGATGCCGGTCCGTGTCGGCGACCTCGGCTATGCGGTCGAAGCCGAAGCGGCGCGGCCCGTGGCCGCGATGTTCATAAGCGACCCCGAACGCCGGATTGCGCTGGACGAGACGGATGTCGCGAACCATTACGGATTGACGCTGGCCGAAGCCGCCGTTCTGGTTGGCTTGGCCAACGGCCAAAGTTTGCGTGAGATCGCAGCCAACCGAAGCATCAGCAAAAACACTGTTCGCTCGCACCTGCAGCGCGTATTTGATAAGACCGACACGAGCCGGCAGGCCGAATTGGTAAAGCTCGTCTTGAGCGGTCCAGCCGCGGTCGGCGCGACGGGTGGAGAAGACACGTCCAAGACCTAGTTAATATACACGTCCAAGACCTAGTTAATAT
>CBDVDY010000165.1:0-6422 GCA_965372875.1 uncultured Alphaproteobacteria bacterium
GGCGCCAGCCCGTTGTTCATCTATCGGCCGGCGCACTATCTGAAGAAATTCCACGCCAAGTATGTCGAACCGGCGGCGCTCAAGAAACAGGCGCGCAAGGCCGGGTCGCGCAACTGGGCTGGGTTGCATCACCGGCGCGATCACCAGTACAAGCAGGACAATCCCGACCTGCCGACCCTGCAGCCCTGGATCAACACCACCGCGCCGCCGTCCGAGCGCTTCGTCTTCAAGCGTAATCCCTATTACCACCGCATCGACGCCCAGGGCCGGCAGCTCCCCTATATCGACCGGGTCATCGTCAATATCTCGGCTACCAAGCTGATTCCAGCCAAGACGGGCGCCGGCGACTCCGATCTGCAGGGGCGCTATCTGCGCTTCGACAACTACACTTTTCTCAAGGAAAGCGAGCGTCGGAACGATTTTCGGGTGCGGCTGTGGCGCACGGTCAAGGGCGCGCAGGTGGCGCTGTACCCCAATTTGAACGCCGCCGATCCGGTCTGGCGCAAGGTAATTCGCGATGTCAGGTTTCGCCGGGCGCTGTCGCTGGCGATCTTTCGCCACGAGATCAATCAGGTGGTCTATTACGGGCTGGTGATCGAGGGCAACAACACCATCCTGCCGCAAAGCCCGCTGTTCCGGCCCGAGTACCAGAAGTCGTGGGCGTCATACGATCCGGCGCGCGCCAACGCGCTGCTCGACGAAATGGGCCTCGACAAACGCAACAGCGACGGCATCCGGCTGCTGCCGGACGGCCGGCCCGCCGAGATCGTGATCGAGACCGCGGGCGAGAGCACCGAAGAGACGGACGTGCTGGAGCTCATCCACGACGGCTGGCTGGCGGTCGGCATCAAGCTCTATTCCAAACCGTCGCAGCGCGAGGTGTTCCGCAACCGTATCTATTCGGGCGACACCATCATGTCGGTCTGGTCAGGTCTGTCGAACGGCATCCCGACCGCCGATATGAGCCCGCAGGAGCTGGCGCCCACGACCCAGACGCAGCTACAGTGGCCGAAGTGGGGGCTGCACTATGAGACCGCGGGCAATTCGGGCACGGCACCCGACCTGCCGGCGGTGGTAGAGCTTGCGAACCTCAACCGCGCCTGGCAACACGCCACCGAATTCGCCGAGCGGCAAAACATCTGGCGCCGCATGCTGAAGATCCACGCCGACAATACCTTCACCATCGGCGTCGTCTCCGGCGTGTTGCAGCCGGTGGTCATCAACAACCGCCTGCGCAACGTCCCGGTCAAGGGAATCTACAATTGGGATCCGGGCGCCTATTTCGGCATGTACAGGCCCGATACTTTCTGGTTCGCGCCCGCCGCGAGCGAGCCCACCCAATGACGCGTTCCCGGGTCGGTTTAGCGGGCCGCGCGGGCCCGCCGGTCGTTCGCCGGATCGGCTGCTAGCCCATGTTCGGCTATATCGCGAACCGCCTGCTGATCATGATCCCAACGATGCTGGCGATCAGCGTTCTGGTTTTCATCATCATCCAGCTGCCGCCGGGGGACTACCTCGAATCCTACATCGCCGAGCTCCAGGCCCAGGGCGAATCGGTCGACATCCAGAAAATCCGATTCCTGCGCCAGCATTACGGCTTCGACAAGCCGATGTACGAGCAGTATTTCTTCTGGCTGATCGGCTTTTTCGAGGGCGATTTCGGGTTCTCGTTCGAATACAATCTGCCGGTCTCGGACGTGGTCGGCGACCGCCTGTTCCTGACCGTCTTCGTGTCCTTCACCACCATCATCTTCACCTGGATCGTGGCCTTCCCCATCGGCGTCTATTCGGCCACCCACCAGTATAGCTGGGGCGATTACGGCCTGACCTTTCTGGGCTTCATCGGACTGGCCACGCCCAATTTCCTGTTGGCGCTGGTGATGCTGTATTTCGCCAACCTGATGTTCGGCACCTCGATCGGCGGATTGATGGACCCCGAGTACATCGGCGCGGCGTGGAGCTGGGGCAAGGTCGTCTCGATCCTCGAACATTTGTGGATTCCGGTGATCGTCATCGGCACGTCGGGGACCGCCGGCATGATCCGGCGCCTGCGCGCCAACCTGCTCGACGAGTTGCAAAAGCAGTACGTGGTCACCGGGCGCGCCAAGGGCCTGTCGAGCTTCAAGCTGCTGATCAAGTATCCGCTTCGCATGGCGCTCAACTTTTTCATCGCCGACATCGGCATGATTTTGCCGAACATCATATCCGGCGCCGAGATCGTCGCCGTCGTGCTGTCGCTGCCGACCACCGGGCCGATGCTGATCGCCTCGCTGCAAAGCCAGGACATGTATCTGGCGGGATCGTTCCTGATGTTCCTTGCCATGATGACGGTGGTTGGCGTGCTGGTTTCGGACATCCTGCTGGCCTTGCTCGATCCGCGCATTCGTCTGACCGGAGGAACGGCGCGGTGAGCGGCACCGAAACCACCAGCGGCGCGCCGCTCGAACATTATGTCTCGGGCGAGCCGTTCGACCCGCTGTCGATCGAGGCGCTGACGCCCGGGCAGGAACGCTACTACATGGCGTCCCAGTGGCAGCTCATGTGGTGGAAGCTGAAGCGCCACCGCCTGGCCGTGATTTCCGGGATCGTGCTTCTGGTCATGTATGGAGCGGCGCTGGCGGCCGAATTGGTGGCGCCGTACAATCTGCATACCCGCCACCCGGATTTCATTTTCTCGCCGCCGCAATCGGTCCATTTGTTCCACGAGGGCGAGTTCGTCGGCCCGTTCGTCTACGGCTGGCACTACCGTCTGAACATGGAGAACTTGCGGCGCGAGTACACGGTGAACAAGGGCGCCGTGCAACGCCTGCGATTTTTCTGCCGCAACGATTCGTACCGGTTCTGGGGCCTGTTCGAATCGCGCATCCATTTGATCTGTCCAGCCGACGGCGGCACCGCGTTCCTGCTCGGCACCGACCGGCTGGGCCGCGACGTGCTCTCGCGCATCGTCTACGGCGCGCGAATTTCGCTGACCATCGGACTCATCGGCGTCACCCTGAGCTTCGTGCTCGGAATCGTCATCGGCGGTCTGGCCGGCTATTACGGGGGCTGGACCGACGTCGTCGTACAGCGCATCATCGAGATCCTGCGCTCGTTCCCCGAGCTTCCGTTGTGGATGGCGCTTTCGGCCGTGTTACCAGTGACTTGGAGCCCGATCATAATCTACTTCGGCATCACCGTGATCCTGGCGCTGCTGGACTGGACGGGGCTGGCCCGGGCGGTGCGTTCGAAGCTGCTGGCGCTCAGGGAAGAGGATTATTGCGTCGCCGCGCAGCTCATGGGCGCGCGGCCGCGCCGGGTGATCGGGCGGCACCTGTTGCCCGGATTCATGAGCCACCTGATCGCCACCGCGACGCTGTCGATCCCGGCGATGATCCTGGGCGAGACGGCGCTGTCGTTTCTCGGCCTCGGCCTGCGCCCGCCGGTCACCAGCTGGGGCGTGCTTTTGAACGAGGCGCAGAACATCAATGTGGTGGCGCTTTACCCGTGGCTGATGTTGCCCGTGGTGCCGGTGATCATCGTGATCCTGGCCTTTAACTTCTTCGGCGACGGCCTGCGCGACGCCGCCGATCCTTATAAATAGCGCGCGCGGCGGTATCGCCCGACGCGGTACATGAAATAGGGGAAGCTCCCGGCCTGTTCCGGCGGCTCCAGGCGCGTCCAGCGCGGCACCGCCAGCTCGCGGTCGGCGATGACGATTGCGCCCGGCGCCATCAGCGCGTCGATGAGCGGTGCGATCGCCGCCGTTAGTTCGGCGTCGCGCGCCGGTTTTTCCGAGCCGATGTCGGCATGGGCCAATACCGCCCGGTCGGAAAGCCGCGCGGCGGCGGCGGCCAGGCTGTCGCGAAAATCACCCAGGAACAGGTGATCGTCGTCGGGCACGCAATCGGCCGGCGCGTGGACGTGGTGGTCGAAGACGAAGATTTCGCGCTCCCGCAGCAGGCCGCGAAGATGATCGAACGTACGGCCCTTGCCCAGGCCGATCTCCAGCACCGGCCCCGGCAAAGCTTCGACCAGCCCGGCGCCATGGCCGAGAAACGCGCGCTGCGCGGCGAATCGATCGATGGCGCGGTCCAGGCGGCTCATACCCCGTCTATCCGAAGCAAGGCCACTCGAAGCAACGGCCGTCAGCCCGCACTCTTGGCCATGGCTTCGCGAAGCTGCACCGTGGTCGTCTCCAGCCGGTGCGCCAACTCGCGCATGATCTCCACCGCCATCTGCGGGAAATCCAGCACCAGCCGGAAGAACACATCCTTGGAGATCTTGAGCGCCACCAGCTCGCTCGTCGCCTTGACCGTGGCCGTACGCGGAACGTCGCACAGGATCGCGATTTCTCCGATGATCGCGTTGTGGTCGAGTTTGGCGACCGTCATTGGCCCGCTGGGCGCGTCGACGATGACCTCCGCCTGGCCCTCGATGATGATATAGGCGGCGTCGCCCATGTCGCCCTGCTCGAACAGGGTTTCGCCGGCCTCGAACGTCAGCCGCTCGCTGGTGAACGCCAGCAGCTTGAGCTTCGACGGTTCGATATTGGCGAACAGCGGGATGCCGCGAAGCAGCTTGACTTCTTCTTCCAGACTCACGCGTCAAATCCTTCCACGATCATTACTTAATTTAATTTATTGCGTCTGCAACAGTTCGCCAAACACCGATCCGGATTTTTCCAACTCGGCGAAGGTACCGGTTTCCACCACCTTGCCGCCATCCATGACGAAAATGTTGTCGAAATCGCGAGCCAGACGCGCCCGGTTTACCACCCAGATGACGCCGCGGCCCTTCATGTGTTGCAACAGATTTTCCATCACCCGCGCCTCGGCGGTGGTGTCGAGCGACGCGGTCGCCTCGTTGACGATGATAACGTCCGGGTTCTTGATCAGCGCGCGGGCGATGGCCAGCTTCTGGCGCTGGGCGAAGGAAAGGCGTCCGCCGGCGATACCGACCTCGTAGTCCAGGCCCACCCGCATCACCTCGCGCCGCAAGTCGAGGCTGTCGATGACTTCGCCGATCACCTCTCCCACCCGCGCCTGCGCCTGCGCCTGCCCATAGGCCAGCTTGCCGAACAGGATGTTGTCCTGCAGCGAGGAGGCGGCGTTGTACCGGTCGGCGTTGAAAAACTCGACCGCGTCGGCGAGCTCGGGCGGCAGCTGCTCGGCGAACAGGCGGCGGGCCTTCAATATGCGCGCCTGCATCGCGTCGTCGAGAAGACCAAGGCGGTGGCGGGCCGGAATCAGCCCAAAGGCCAGCGACACCAGCCGGGCCCGGTCCTCCTCCGGCGCCTCGTCCAAGCCGAGCGAGGCGACGCGTCCCAACAGGGCCTGATAATCCGGCAGGTCGTCCGAGCTGATGATCGCGTATTGTTCGAAGAACTCGTGTCCCGGCGGCAGGTCGGCGAACAGTTCGACCATGGTCTGCGCCATCTGCTGGCCGATGTTCAGAATGTCCTCGTACAGGCCGGACTTATCGAGAATTCGCCGCACGTACGGGTTTTCCGCCAGATTATCGACGTCGAATCCGTCCGCCGTCGGTGTCCCGAACAGCAGGTTCTCGGCGATCGACGAGTTCTCGTTGTATTTGGTCTCGTCGAAGGGTTCGATCAGGCTGGCCACGCCCGTGGCCTCGAGCCGTTCGCGCAAAGCCACGCGGGCGCCAAGGATGCGCCCCGCCAGATCTTCATGGATGGCGGGATCGATGCGGCTGGCGAGGCCCAGCGAATAGATGTCGTCCTGCATGTCGACCAGGCCCAGGACGTCGACCCCCTTCCAGTCGATCTCCGCCGGGTCGTCGACGCCCGCGGCCTGGTAATCGATCCAGTCGGCGAAAACGTCGTACGGCGAATTGCCCGACCGGATCGCGTCGGCTTCGCGCCGGGCGCGCTCCAGCTTGCCCGCTTCGTCGTATGCCGCCGCTTCGGTCGGCCGGTGCTTCAGCCCGTAGAACAAATTGTCGCGTACCGTGCCGGCGAAGATGAACGCGTTTTGCGCGACGTAGCCCATGCGCCGGCCAAGCACCGTCTCGGGCACATCCTCGAGCTCCGCGCCGCCCAGCATGATCTGGCCGGTGGTCGGCTGGGTCTGGCGGGCGATCAGCCGGCCCACCTCGTCCTTGCCGCTGCCGCCCGGCCCCACGAAGGCGACGTGATCCTTCAGGTTCAGCCGGAAATTGATGCCGTCCACCGACTTGACCACGCCGTCCTCGCTGTAGCTGACGTTGGCGGCGACCACCTCGCCGGCGATCGGTTCGACGGTCTCGGGCTCGGCGTCCTGAAGTTTCGGGTCGAGCATGTCCGGCGGCTGGAACTGCTCGATGATCTGGGCATATTTGACGCGCACGTCCTCCTTGACCTGGTAGTAGCGCAACAGCTCCTTCCAGGGCGGCGACAAATCCTTGTAGGCGGCGAGCACCGCGACCAGCGCGCCCAGCGA
>CBDVDY010000166.1:0-6409 GCA_965372875.1 uncultured Alphaproteobacteria bacterium
GGCACTACGCCCCTCGAACTCGATCTGCCCGTGCACGATGATGTAGCCGCGGTCGGCGATCTTGACCGCCTGGTTGAAGTTCTGCTCGGCCATCAGCACGGTGAGGTCGTGGTGCTCCTGCAGCTCCTTGATCTTGGCGATCATGCGGCTGACGAGGATCGGCGCCAGGCCCACCGACGGCTCGTCGACGAGCAGAATCCTGGGCGCCGACATCAGCGCCCGGGCGATCGCCAGCATCTGCTGCTCGCCGCCGCTCATGCTGCCGGCGAGCTGCCGGCGCCGTTCGCCCATGGCCGGAAAGGCGTCGTAGCAGAAGCGCAGATTCTGCTCGATCTTGCCGCGCGCCGCCTTGCGATAGGCGCCGAGCAGCAGGTTCTCCTCGACCGTGAGCTTGGGGAACAGGCGGCGCCCCTCGGGCACCAGCGAAATGCCCAGATTGACGATCTCTTCCGTCGATTTGCCCACGAGGTCGATGCGCTCGCCGTCGGTCTCGAGAAAGATCTCGCCCCGGTCCGGGCGCACGATGCCCATGATGCAGTTGATGAGCGTGCTCTTGCCGTTGCCGTTGGTGCCGAGGAGCACCACCGTTTCCCCGGCGTCGACACTTATCGACACGCCGTGCAGCACCCGCACCGCGCCGTACCCGGCCTCGACATTGCTGACGACAAGATTATTCGCCAAGGTAGGCCCTCTGCACTTGCGGATCGTGGACGATCTCCTCGGGCGTGCCCTCGGCGATCTTCTTGCCCGCGTCGAGCACGACGACGCGCTCGGAAAAACGCATCACCGCGCGCATGATGTGCTCGATCATGATGATGGTGATCCCCCGCTCGTTGAGCATCAGCAGAACCCCCAGAAGGTCGTCGACCTCGGCGCTCGAAAGCCCGGCCATGGCCTCGTCCGAGATCAGCAGATCGGGCGAGGCCGCCAGCGCCCGCGCCAGCTCCAGCTTGCGCATGTCGATCTGGGTCAGACCGCCCGATTCGTCGCGCGCTTTGTCCTCGAGGCCGATGAGCACCAGAATCTCCATTGCCGCCTCCTGCAACTCCCGCCTCTGGCGGGATCGCTCGCGGGCGGCGAATTCGAGCGGGATGCACAAATTCTCCAGTACCGTCATGCTGACGAACGGCTTCGGAATCTGAAAGCTTCGGGCGATGCCGAGCCGGGTCCGCTGGTGCGCCTGCAGCCCGGTGATGTCGGCGCCGCGAAACAGAACCGCGCCTTCGTCGCAGGCCAGCACCCCCGTGACGCAATTGATGAGCGTGGTCTTGCCCGACCCGTTCGGCCCGATCAGGCCCAGACGCTCGCCGGGCGCGACCCGCACCGCGATCGCCTCCAGGGCGACGAACCCGCCGAAGCGCTTGGTCAGGTCGCGGACCTCGAGCAGCGGCTCGTTCATTGCTCCCGCCTCCCGCGCGCCGCCTTGCGGACCAGGCCGACGATGCCCTCCGGGGCCAGGGCGACGAAGCCCACCAGCATGACGCCGACCAAGAGAATGTTGAGCTCCGAGGAGATCGTCACCGTCGCCGCCTGCTGCAACGACCCCAACAGGATGGCGCCGATCACCGGCCCGATCCAAGTGCCCTTGCCGCCGATCATCGGCATGGCGATGGCGTTGATCGCCACGAAGAGCGTGAAGGCCGAGGCCGGATCGACGAAAGTCACGAAGAACGGATACGGCGCGCCGGCCATGCCCATCAGCGCGCCCATGGCCGTGGCCGAGATCAGCTTCAGCCGCAGCGTCGGCACGCCGGCGCATTCGGCCGCCACCTCGTCGTCCCTGACCGCGGCCAATCCGCGGCCCAGGCGCGAGATCTGGATGTAGCGGGCGACGGCCACCGCGCCGATGGTCAGCGCCAGCATGAGGATAAAGAGGAACTCGATATAGCTGTCGAACAGGAACACCTTCGCCGGCGTCAGGAGATAGGTTCCGGCGCCGCCGCCCACGTAGCCCCAGTTGGTGACGAGGGTTTCCAGGACGATGGCCATGGCCAGCGTGGCGATGGCGAAATACACGCCCTTGATGCGCAGGGTCAGATAGCCCGCGCCCAGGCCGAGGAGGCCGCTGGCGACGGCGCTGGCCACGATCAGCACGACGAGCGGCAGACCCAGGGCCTTGTCGAGGGCGACGGCGACGTAAACGCCGACGCCAAAAAACCCGGCGCTGCCGAAATTGATGTAGCCGGAGAAGCCGCCGAGGATATTCCAGGCGGTGGCCATGATCGTGGCCTGGAGGATGGTGTAGATGGCAAGGAAATAGAATTCGTTGTCGGCCAGCCCGGTGAACGCCAGACCGGCCAGAAAGATGGCGATCGCCGAGACCCAGAACGCGCCGATCCGCATCTACGCCCTGCCGAACAGTCCGGACGGCCTGAGGGCCAGGACCAGCAACAGGATTCCGAAGGCCACCGCGGGCGCCCATGAGGGGCCGTAGAAGGTGGCGATCAGGCTCTCGACCACCCCGAGCATGAGCGCGGCCAGCGCCGTGCCGCCGATGCTGCCCATGCCGCCAAGCACGACGATGGCGAACACGCGGCCGATGTAGAGGCGCCCCAGCGACGGCTCGACCGGGCCGATGATGATCAACAGCGCGCCGGCCACCGACGCCGTCGCGATCGAGATGCCGAAGGCGAGCTGCTTGATCTTGACGGGATCGGCGCCCATCAAGCGCAGCGCCAGGCGGTCCTGGGAGACGGCCAGAATGGCGCGCCCGGTGAAGGTCTTGGACATGTACAGATAGACCCCGAGCGTCATGGCCGTGGCCACCAGGAACGGCGCGAACATGCGCCACGGGATGCCGACGACGCCGATATGGATGGACTTGCCGATATAGGGGGCCTCCACCAGCCGGTAATCGACGCCGTAGACCAGGATCAGCAACACTTCGATGATGAACATGATGCCGAAGAAGAACGCCAGGCCGTTCAGCGATTCCTGACCGGTGCGCTCGAAACTGGCGTAATAGACGCGGTAGAGGAGCACGCCCACGGCAAAGAATAGCGGCGTGAAGATTATCCCGGACAGGATCGGATCGAGCCCCAGACTTTCGTTGCCGACGAACGCCGTATACGAGCCGGCGACGATGAACGCCGGGTGCGCGATGTTGACCACGTCGAGCTGCCCGAAGGCGATCGACAGGCCAAGCGCCATGGCGGCGTAGAAGCCGCCGAGCAGGAGTCCCGCGACGACGGCGTTCAACAACAAATCGTATGTGAACACGGTCGTCGCGGTCCCGGTCCGTCGTTAATGCGCGCCGCTATCGCGTACCGCTACTTGTACGGATAGACGATTTCGCCGGATTTCCACTCCCGGGGATACAGCACGATCCTCTTACCCGCCTTGTTGAACTGCGCCAGGTTGTTCGGCTCGACGTCGCGGAACTGAACCTGCAGCACGCGGGTCTTCGCCCACTCGCCGTTGGCGCCGAATTTGACCGGCCCGACGACGGTGTTGAAGGTGGTGTCGTGGATGTACTTGCCGATCTTGTCCTGATCGAGGCTCCCGACCGCGTTCACCGCCTGGCCCAGCACCTCCAGATAGGCGTAGGCGTAGGGCGGCAGGTAATGGCCCAGCGGGTCGATCTTCTTACCCTTGGCCGCGGCTTGGTACTTCGCCAGGAATTCCTCGACCCCGGGGAACTTCAGCGTCGGCTCCGGCACCCAGAAATCGTAGTTGACGATGCCGTTCAGCATCGGCCCCAAATTCTTCTGGATGGCCGCGAACTGCAGGCCGACCATGCCGCCGCCGAACATCTTGGCCTTCAGGCCCACCTCGTTCGCCGCCTTGACCAAACCAACCGAGCCCGGCGGATAGGAGCCGACGAACACGAGGTCGGGATTGGCCGCGTTGATCGCCCGGATGATGGGGGAGAAGTCGGCCGTCCCCGGCGGGTAGGTCTTGTCATAGACGATGTTCAGCTTGCCCCGCTGGGCGTTCTTCCTGGCGCCGGCCACCGCGTTGCGCGCGAATTCCGCGTCCGCCGCCAGGAGCGCGACCTTCATCGGCTTCGGGCTCTGCGCCGCCGCCAACTCGAAGAATCCCCTCGACCAGTCCTCACCCGGGACCGGGCCCGCCGGCATGATCTGGAAGTATTTGTCGTAGTTGAACTTGTCGTTCACGGCGAGGCCGAAGAGGGCGATGAAGACAAAGTTCTTGCGCATCACCAGCGGCATCGCCGGAGCGATCTCGTTGGTGCCGTAGCTCGAGACCACCAGATCGACCTTGTCGATGTTCACGAGCTTCGAGTAGATGGCGGGCACGGTCGCCGGGTTCGTCTGATCGTCGTAATAGATCAGCTCGACCTGGCGGCCCAGGATGCCGCCCTTCTTGTTGATATCGTCCTTCCAGATCTGCATCGCCACCAGAGCCGCCTTGCCGGCGCCCGCGAGACCGCCGGTGAGCGCCATGCTAAAGCCGATCTTGACGGGCTCGGCCGCCCTGGCCGCTGGCGTCCCGAAAGTGGTCGAAAGCGCCAAAGCCGCTAGCACGGCCGCGCCAAATCCATATTTTCGCATACGTAACATTGTCTTACCCTCCCTTCCCTTGACCAGTCCTTGGTCCTGCCAATCACCTTAGCCAGTTGCCCGAATCCATACAAGCGCCGGGCCGAAACCGGCCGTTCTCCGGAACCGCGGCACCGGCGCCAGCTTCTTTACCCTCCGGGCCGGAACATGGGATAATGCGCCGTGCCGCCCCGAACAGGCCCGCCGAGGGCGGCGAACACAACAAGCGTATCCCCGGGAGGCCCGCCATAGAACTCGGATATTTCACGATGCCGGTGCATCCGCTGGAGCGCGTCTACGTCGATACGCTGCGGGAAGACCGGGAGGCGATCATCCTTGCCGACCGGCTGGGTTTCTCCGAAGCCTTCGTCGGCGAGCACCTCACCGATCCGGCGGAGGCCATCACCTCGAGCATGCTGTTCCTGGCCACGCTGATCGACGCCACCCGGACCATCAAGCTGGGCACCGGCACGGTCAACATGTCCTACAACCATCCCGCGCTCACCGCCGCCAACGTGGCGATGCTGGACAATCTGCTCGAAGGCCGGTTCCTGTTCGGCATCAGCCCCGGGGCGCTGGCCTCGGACGCCGAGGCGCTGGGCCTCCTGGACCGGAACCGGACCGAGATGATGGTCGAGGCCATCAACCTCGTGCTGGCCATCTGGGCCGGCGAGCCGCCCTATAACCTCGAGGGCGAGCACTGGTCCATCACCACCGAAACCAAGCGCCAGCTCGAGGTCGGCACCGGCGCCATCCCGAAACCCTATCAGAAGCCGCACCCGCCGATCCTGGGCACCGTGGTCGAACCCTTTTCCAAGGGCGTGGTCGAGTTGGGCGCGCGGGGCTGGTATCCGATCTCGGCCAATTTTCTGCTGCCCAAATGGGTCGCCACCCACTGGCCGCTGTACGCCGAGGGAAGCGCGCGGGACGGGCACGAAGCGAACCCCGGCGTCTGGCGCATCGCCAAGAGCGTCTTCGTCTGCGAAGACGAGAACAAGGCGCTGGCCTACGGCAAGGCCGATTCGAACAGCCCGTACCGGTTCTATTACGACCGCATCATCAAGAAGACGCGGCGGGCCGGCCGGCTGAATCTGTTCAAGCCCGATCCCGAATTGCCGGACGACTACGTGGTTGTCGACCGGGTGCTCGACGATCTCGTCATCTGCGGCGGCGTCGACGGCGTCGTCGACCAGCTCCTGGCCTTTCGCGAGACGACCGGCGATTTCGGTACCTTGCTGTACGCCGGCCACGACTGGGTGGACGAGAATTTGTCCAGGCGCTCGATGGAGCTGATGGCGACCGAAGTAATGCCGCGCGTCAACAAGGCGATCGGACGGACGGCGGCGGCGCGGGCGCCGGCCCCGGCGCTTTCCTGATTCTCCGCCGCGTCGCTTGCCCTCTGATTGAAACCTACGGGAGCATTTCATGAGCCGCCTCGCCGAGATTCCGCTTGCCGAGATGAGCGCCGCGCAGCGCCGCGTCCACGACGACATCGTCTCCGGCCCCAGGGGCGCGGTGATGAAGGGCTTTCCGCCGCTGTTCCAACCCTGGCTGCGCAGTCCCGGCCTGGCCGACCCGGCGCAGCGGCTGGGTGCGTTCGTGCGGCTCGAATCCTCGCTGCCGCCACGCCTTTCGGAGCTGGCGATCCTGATCACCGCGCGCTGTTGGGAATGCGCCTACGAATGGTCCAGCCACCAGCGCTTCGCCCGCGAGGCCGGCATCACGGAGGACATGATCGCCGCGATCGCGGACCGGCGGCGGCCCGAATTCGACAGCGACGATCAGGCGGCGGTGCATGATTTCTGTCTCGAGTTGCACCGGGACCACGCGGTCGCGGAGGACACCTACCAGGCGGCGGCCGCGCATCTCGGCGAGCAGGGGCTGGTCGAGCTGGTCGGGCTGTTGGG
>CBDVDY010000167.1:0-6379 GCA_965372875.1 uncultured Alphaproteobacteria bacterium
CGGCGGTGGTGCTCGGCGCGCTCAGCCCGCGCACCCGCAACGCCCAGGTCGCCATGTACCAGGAAGGCGAGGTCGATTACCTGGTGGCGACCGACGCCATCGGCATGGGCCTGAACATGAATATCCGGCACGTGGCGTTTTCCGGCCTGGTGAAGTTCGACGGGCGGGTGCGGCGGCGCCTTTCGCCGCCGGAGCTGGCGCAGATCGCCGGGCGCGCCGGGCGCTACCTCAATAACGGCACGTTCGGCACCACCGCCGGGCTCGGCCCGCTCGACGACGATCTCGTCGAGGCGGTCGAGAACCACCGTTTCGATCCCCTCAAATCCGTGTTCTGGCGCAACGGCGATCTCGATTTCGCCTCGCCGGCGGCTCTGCTGCGCAGCCTCGACGCGCCGCCCGATTCGCCAGTGCTGATCCGCGCCCGCGAAGCCGGCGATCGCGCCGCGCTGGCCGCGCTCGCCCGGCAGGACGAGATCGCCGAGCTGACGTCCGGCCCGGCCGCCGTCGGCGTGCTTTGGCAGGTCTGCCAGATCCCCGATTTCCGCAAGATCATGAGCGATGTGCACGTGCGGCTATTGGCCCGCATCTACACTTACCTGATGTCGGGCGAGGAGCGCATCGACGCCGACTGGGCGGCCAAGCAGATCGCCCGTATCGACCGCACGGACGGCGACATCGACACGCTGGTCGGCCGCATCGACCATATCCGCACCTGGACCTACATCTCGCACCGCCCCGACTGGCTGGCGGATTCCGGGCACTGGCAGGAACGCGCGCGCGAGATCGAGGACAAGCTCTCCGACGCGCTGCACGAACGTCTCACCCAGCGTTTTGTCGACCGCCGCGCCGCCCTGCTGGTCAAGCGCATGCGCGGCGGCGGCGAACTGGTGGGCGCGGTGACGCGCGCCGACGAGGTGCTGGTCGAGGGGCAGAATGTCGGGCGTCTCGATGGCTTTCGCTTTATCGCCGGCGCCAGCGAATCGGAGGAGGAGGCGCGGGCCATCCATACCGCCGTGCGGCGGGCGCTGCGGGCCGAAATGGCCGCCAGGCTCGGGCAATTTGTCGCCGACCGGGATGCCGCGTTCGCGCTCGACGAGGAGGCGCGCGTCGTCTGGCGGGGCGCAATTGTGGCACGGCTCCTGCCCGGGCCGCATCCGCTGTCGCCCCGGGTCGAGCCGTTGCCCAGCGAGCTTCTGGAGCCGGCGATGCGCGAGGGCATGCGCGCGCGGCTCGACACCTGGTTGGCGGCCCATTTGAAAAACCGCCTGGGCGCCCTGGTCAAGGCGCGGGAGGCCGATCTCGCCGGTCCCGCCCGCGGCATCGTCTTCCAGCTCGCCGAGGGGCTGGGCGCGCTGCCCCGGCAGGCGGCACACAGCCTGGTCGAGGATCTTACGCCCGAGGACCGCAAGGCGCTGGCCCGGCTCGGCGTCCGGCTGGGCCGCGACTCGGTCTATGTTCTGCCCCTGCTCAAGCCGCGCGCCGCGCGCCTGCGGGCGATTTTGTGGCGGGTATTTCACCAGCGCGAGGCGCCGCGTCTCGATTTCGAGCGGCCGGTCATCCCGGTGGCCGAGGGCGTTCCGGCCGGGTTCTACAGCGCCTGCGGATATCGCCTGGCGGGGCGCAAGGCGCTGCGCCTGGACCGGGTGGAGAAGCTGTTGGCCGCGACGCGCAAGCTCGCCCGGCAGGGGCCGTTCGCGATTACCCCGGCGCTGGCGGCGCTGGCCGGCTGCCGGCTGGACGAGCTGCCGGACCTGCTGGTCGGGCTCGGCTACCGCCGCGGCGAGGACGCGGCTGGCGAGAGCTTTGCGCCTGAATATCCGGCGCGCCGCGCCCAGGGCGGTCGAAAGGCGCGCGCGCGAAAGCTGGCTGGCGGCCAAGGGACCGGCAAGAAGCCGGGCGGCGGCCAAAAAACCGGCAAAAAGCAGGGCGGGAAGAGCGCGCCCGCCAACCCGTGCTCGCCCTTCGCCGTGCTGCGCGACCTCGTGCGGCCGAAATGAACGCTGGCGCGGTCAGGACGGATGATAGCGGGTCCGGTGCCGCCGACGATGGCGGCGAGGTCCAGCGGCTCGACCTTTGGCTCTGGTACGCGCGCTTCTTCAAGAGCCGTACCACGGCCTCGCGGCTTTGCGCTTCGGGCAAGCTGCGGCTCAACCACAAGGTGGTCCGCAAGGCGCACCATTCCGCGCGCCGAGGCGACGTGCTGACATTTCCCCAGGCGCGCGAGATTCGCGTCGTGCGCATCGTCGGGCTGGCCGCCCGCCGCGGCCCGGCGAGCGAGGCGCGCGCGCTCTACGAGGATCTGGCGCCGCCGGAGGCGAAACATACCGGCGTCGCCGCCTCCCGGGCGGCAAAGGCGCCCGTGGCAAGGCGCGAACGCGGCGCCGGGCGCCCGACCAAGTCCGAACGCCGCGCCACCGACCGCCTCAAGCGGGAAGATTGAGGGGCGTCGCCCGGCGCGCGGCCGGAACCCGCCGTTCAAGGCTTCCGGTAG
Source organism: uncultured Alphaproteobacteria bacterium (assembly GCA_965372875.1). Taxonomy (GTDB): domain Bacteria; phylum Pseudomonadota; class Alphaproteobacteria; order CBDVDY01; family CBDVDY01; genus CBDVDY01. Next base: position 2,492 of record CBDVDY010000167.1, read on the forward strand.
ATCAGCGAGAAGTTATCGGCGGGCATATCGACGATCTCGGCCGGGCCGAGGCCGGCGGATTCCGCCAGCGCGTCCAGATCGTCGATGTCGCGTACCCCCCAGTCCGGGTTACGTTGTCTGAGCGCGCCGTCGAACGCCTCGTTGCTCTTGGCCGTGTGCCGTCCGCGCCGCATGAACGGGCCGTAAAGATAAAGCAGCCCGCCGGGCGCCAGGACGCGCGCCGCGCCCGCGAACAATCCCTCGATGGCGGACCAGGGCGCCACCTGGGTCATGTTGACGCAGGTAATGGCGGCGATGTCGCCGGCGGCGATATTCCAGTCGGGCTCCTCGGCGCGGATCTCGATCGGCGGTCTAAGGTTGGCGAGACCGGATTGCTCGACCCGGAAAGCGATGGCCTCGCGCAATGCGGCGTCGGGCTCCGAGGGCTGCCAGATGAGATGGCCGAACCTGGCCGCGAACCAGGTGGCGTGCTCGCCCGTGCCGCTGGCGATTTCCAGCACCGTGCCGCTCGCCGGCAGCCGCCGCGTGAGCACGGCAAGGATCGGGCCGCGGTTACGCGCGGTGGCCGGCGCGTGCGGCATGCCGTCGATGGTCGGGGTTGTCATGGGCCGAACCTAGCGCCACGCGGACACCGCCCGCAAGCCCCGAATACCGGCCATTTCCGCAACCTTGCGCGGGGTTTGGCCCTATGATACGCAGAGCCATGTTGCAGCGACTTAAATTGTTTATCGGTGGTGCCGGTGGCGGCGAAGCGAAGGAAGCCGCGCCGGACGAACTGCACCTTGCCGTCGCCGTCATGCTGGTCGAGGCGGCGCGCATGGACGAGCGGTTCGACGATGGCGAGCGAACGGCCATCGCGCGTCTGATCGAGACGCGCCTCGAACTCCCGGCAGACGATGCCGAAGCGCTGGTCGACGCCGCCGACGAGGTCGCCAAGGACATGGGCGAATTGTGGAGCTTTGCGCGGGTCGTCAAGGACCGGTATTCGCACGACGAGCGCGTCGAGATGATCGAGATGCTGTGGGAAGTCTCCTATGCCGACGGCGAACTGCATCATTACGAAGCTAACCTGTTGCGTCGTATCGCGGGGCTGATATACGTTTCCGATCGAGAAAGCGGGCTCGCCCGCAAACGCGCCATGCAACGTCTGGGAATTCCTGACACGCCACCCGTCCGGTAATCATCCACCCGCGAGGAAGCAACGGCGGCGCGCATGACGGCGCGGCGCAACGACCTTCGGAATCTACTGGAGACAGCCATGACTTACGTCGTTACCGAGAATTGTATTCGCTGCAAATACATGGACTGCGTCGAGGTCTGTCCGGTCGATTGCTTTTACGAGGGCGAGAACATGCTGGTGATCCACCCGGACGAATGCATCGACTGCGGTGTCTGCGAGCCGGAATGCCCGATCGAGGCGATCATCCCGGACACCGAGCCGGATACCGAGAAATGGGTGGAGCACAACCGTCAGTACTCGGAAGCGTGGCCCAATATCACGCGAAAGGGCATCTCGCCGGACGACGCGGACGATTGGAACGGCAAGCCGGACAAGATGGAGAAGGAGTTCAGCGCCAATCCGGGCACGGGATAGGGCCGGTTTTCCAGTGCTTTGACCCCACCGCCACATAGCATCGCGCCGGCTGTTAAGCGTTTTAAATTCTTGTTAAATGGCCTCGGATGTGCTATATATTACAAAGGTATAGGATGCGAAGGCCGGGAGCCGGCCCTCGCATTCGCCGTATGGGCGGCAAACAATGGGTGCCAAACACACGTGGCGAGAGCGATACGGGTCGCCGTGATTTGACTCTTAATCGCCGCGAATCCTATGTTTTTCGCTGTTTTTTGTGCGTAGCGCCTCTCTAGCGTCACACCGTTTTGGTGCCTGACGCTTTGTACTGTCACGGCGGGCTTGGCGATTATGCCGCGTCCGCGCCTCCGCCTCTCCGGAGGCAAGCCGCGGCCGCCCGCCGCGTCCAGGCGCGGCGCAGGCGCGAAAAGTAACGAGGGAGAAATATGGCGAATACTGTTCGATATGGAAGAGGCGATTACGTCGTATACCCGACGCACGGCGTCGGCAAGGTGACCGGCGTCGAGACCCAGGAGATCAGCGGTCAAAAACTAAAGCTGTTCGTTATCCAATTTGAAAAGGAGCGGATGACGCTCCGCGTGCCCGTGCAGAAGGCCCAGGATTCGGGCCTGCGTAGCCTCTGTACCCGCAAGGTGATGGAATCGGCGCTCAAGACCCTGCGCGGCCGGTCCCGCGCCAAGCGTACCATGTGGAGCCGCCGCGCCCAGGAATACGAGGCCAAGATCAATTCCGGCAACCCGGTGTCGGTTGCCGAGGTCGTGCGCGACCTGCACCGCGACGAGACTCAGCCGGACCAGTCGTACAGCGAACGCCAGATGTATCAGGCCGCGTTCGAGCGGCTGGTGCGCGAGTTGGCGGCGGTCGAAAAGATCGACGAGGACGTAGCCACGCAGCGCATGGAAAAGGTACTGCGCGCGGCGTAGGGCGCTCCCATGGCACTGGGCCGTTGGCGGCCCCAGAGCCGGGGATGCCGATCGCGGCCCCGGAGCCGGCAATATCGGGCAAACGAATACGGGCCGCGTTCAAGAATTGGGCGCGGCCCGATGCGTTTGCGGACTTCATTTCAAGCGCGGGCGGACTATTGGCGGTAATTGTAGAGAAAATTGTAGAGAAAATCGTCTCGGGCGGGCAGACCGGCGTCGACCGGGCGGCGCTCGATACGGCGCTGGCGCTCGGCATCTCCTGTGGCGGCTGGTGTCCAAAGGGTCGCCGCGCCGAGGACGGTCCGATTCCGGCGCGCTACAAGCTGCGCGAGACCGCCGGCGCCGACTACGCCGAGCGCACGCGGCTCAATGTGCGCGACTCGGACGGCACGCTGGTCCTGGTCCGCGGCGCCGCCCCGGGATCGACCGATGGCGGCACGGGTCTCACCATCGACATCGCCGCCGAGCTCGGCCGGCCGATCCACATCGTCGATCTGGAGACGCCGGAGACCGCGAAAAACGTCGCCGCTACCCGCGCCTGGCTGGCCTCGGCGGGGGTTCGTGTCGTCAACGTCGCCGGCCCGCGCGAAAGCGAGGCGCGGGGCGTTGCCGCCGCCGCCGCTTCGTTTCTCGCGGATCTTTTGCGGGCCGGAATAGGCTCGAATATGGCATGACCGGCAGGCTGCAGGCGCGCCTACTCCTTGGTATTATTCCCGATTCCCGCCTAATCCGCCCACCGGCAATTCCAACCGTCGACCCAGGCCCCACCAGCCGACGCGGACCGAGTGGTCGAAGTGCACCAAAGTGAAGCCAAGAATTCGAATGAACCAAATATAGCCGACGGGCAGCGTACGATTTTTCGCGGCGGCGCGGATCGAGTTGCGATTCAAGACGTCGACGGTAGCCAAGCTATGTGAGTATCCGGTGCGCGCAAACTCCGCGTAGGCGAAATTCCTGATGCGCGCATGCATGCCCTGGCCACGAAGCTCGGGGGCGACCCACGCGTAAACATTCCAAACGTCCGTAGGCGAGAATTTGTATCTTAGCCAGTCATAGTGATCGACGCCGCCTAGCTGACACCAAAAATAGGCCACGAACCTGCCGCCGCGTTCGACGACCGCGAGGCGGGCGCCTTCATCGAACCTCTTCCGCGCCGACGCGACCGGCTCGCCGGTGGCGACAACCTTGTCGATTTCCTCTGGTCCGACCCAGCGAAATTCGGGGTCGCTGGTCCGATATTCCCGCAAATTCCGGATGTCGGCGGAAACCACGACCAGCTTGTTGATGCTGAACACGAAGTTTGGAAGCAGCCGGCCAAGTACGAGTTGAATTGTGTAAAAGAGGCCCACTTCCCGGGATTTTCGCAACAAGACC
>CBDVDY010000168.1:0-6244 GCA_965372875.1 uncultured Alphaproteobacteria bacterium
GCGCCGGCGACGCCGATGATGATGCTCTCGCCCCAGCCCTTGTGGCAGCATTCCAACGCCTGACGCATGACCTCCACATTGCCGATGCATTCGAAGCTGTAGTCGGCCCCGCCCTTGGTGAGATCGACGATATAGGGCACCAGATCGCCTTCCACCTCGTTCGGGTCGACGAAATGCGTCATGCCGAATTTTTCGGCCATCGCCTTGCGCTCGGGATTGATGTCGACGCCGACGATCAGATTGGCGCCGGCGATGCGCGCGCCCTGGATGACGTTCAGGCCGATGCCGCCGAGTCCGAAGACCACCACGTTGTCGCCGGGCCGCACCTTGGCGGTATTCATCACCGCGCCCAGCCCGGTGGTGACGCCGCAGCCGATGTAGCAGATCTTTTCGAAGGGCGCGTCCTCGCGCACCTTGGCCAATGCGATCTCGGGCAGCACCGTGTGATTGGCGAAGGTCGAGGTGCCCATGTAGTGGTAGATCGCCTTCTTGCCCAGCGAAAAGCGGCTGGTCCCGTCGGGCATGATCCCCTGCCCCTGCGTGACGCGGATCGCCTGACACAGGTTGGTCCTGCCGGAGGTGCAATATTCGCACTGCCGGCACTCGGGCGTGTAGAGCGGGATCACATGATCGCCCTTGGCGACGCTGGTCACGCCGGGCCCAACCTCGACCACCACGCCCGCGCCTTCGTGCCCCAGGATCGCCGGGAACAGCCCTTCGGGATCGGCGCCCGAAAGCGTAAACTCGTCGGTGTGGCAGATGCCGGTGGCGCGAATCTCGACCAGCGCTTCGCCTTCCTTCGGGCCTTCGACCTTTACGCTCTCGATGACCAGTGGTTTGCCGGCCTGGTGAGCGACGGCGGCGCGGGTATCCATGATATCCCCCCAGCATGCTGCGTCTCGCGACGCCATGACGTGACCGTCATGTTCGCAGCGCCGCCTGCCTCCGGCAACCGAAAAACGCACCGCGCCAAACCTTCGCCAAGCGAGCGGGATATCCGGAAATCACAAAGCCGATTCGCCGGAAAATCCTAAATAAATCAATGAAATCAACAGGTTAAAGTAATAACAATTTATTTCAAATTGTGACGATGATCACATAATTCCTTGGCTTCCGGCGCCATAGTAGGCAATACCGAAGAGCCTTGGAAAGGAGGCAATTATGACCAGCAACGCCCATGTTTGGGACGGACCCGGCACTCGTATTTTGGCGGTGATCGCGTTTCTTGCCGGGCTGCTGATCGCAGCGCCGTTCGTGCTGCTGCTCGTGGCGCCGTTCATGCCGGGGTTGTAGGCGCCATCCGCTCCGGTCAGGTGCGCGCGGCCTTCTCGATCGCCGCGTTGAAGTCGCGGACCGCGGCCGCGGGGCCCCCGGCGTAGTCCCAGACGCCGGCGACAACGGCGAGAAAGTCCGCGCCCGCCTCGACCAACACGCCGCAATTTTCCACCGTGATGCCGCCGATCGCGACCGACGGCACGGTCGCGGTTTCGCTCCACCAGCGCAGGAGTTCCGGGCTTGCCGTGCCTTTCGGCTGCTTGGTCCCGGTCGCGAAAAAAGCGCCGAAGGCCACGTAATCGGCGCCGGCCTCGGCCGCCTCGATCGCCAGATGACGCGAATCGTGGCAGGTCACGCCGACGATGGCGTCGGCGCCGACCGCGGCCCGGGCCTCTGCATAGCCCCCATCCTCCTGACCGATATGCACGCCGTCGGCGCCCGCGCGGGCGGCCAGGTCCGGACGGTCGTTCACCAGAAAGGCGACGCCCCGGTCCTGGCAGATCGGCCGCAGCACGTCGCAGGCGGCAAGGATCGCCGCGTCGTCGGCATTCTTCAGACGCAACTGCAAACAGGCCGCGTCGCCGGAATCGAGCGCGGTCTCCAGGGCGCCCGCGAACGCCGCCGGCTCGATCACCGGCGGGGTGATTAAGTAGAGCCGGCAGCGGGCGGCGTCTTCGGGCGTGCTCAGGCCTTGCCCTTGTATATGTTGACGATGGTATCGAGCATCGCCAGCGCCTCCTCGCGGGGCCGCTGGAAGGTGTTGCGCCCGATGATCGAGCCGGTGCCGCCGCCGTCGCGAACCTGGCGGATCTCGTCGAGCACGCCGTCGAGGTCCTTGGCCGCGCCGCCCGAGAACACCACCAGCCGCCGCCCATCGAAGGCCGACTGCACGACGTGGCGCACGCGCTCGGCCAGGGTGGCGATGGGAATGTTCCGCTCCAGGTAGACTTTCTTGGCGGCATCCAGCTCGAGATGCGCGGTTGGCGGCTTGACCTTGATGATGTGGGCGCCGAGCAACGCCGCCATCTGCGCGGCGTAGGCACAGATATCGACCGCCGTCTCGCCCTCTTTCGACAAATCGCCGCCGCGCGGATAGGACCAGATGACGACGGCGAGGCCGGCTTCCTTGGCCTCGAGCGCCATTTCCCTGATTTCCTCCATCATCTCGAACTGGGCGTCCGAGCCCGGATAGATGGTGAAACCGATGGCCGAGCAGCCGAGCCTGAGCGCGTCCTGAACCGAGGCCGTCACCGCCTGGTCCGGTATGCGGGCCAGGCTGTTGGCGCTGTTGACCTTGAGGATCGTCGGCACGCAGCCGGCGAACGTGTCGGCCCCGGCCTCGATCATGCCCAAGGGCGCGGCGTAGGCCGAAAGTCCGGCGTCGATCGCGAGCTGAAAATGATAGTGCGGATCGTAGGCCGGCGGATTCGGCGCGAAGCTCCGCGCCGGGCCGTGCTCGAACCCCTGGTCGACCGGCAGGATGACGAAGTGGCCGCTGCCGCCCAGCTTGCCCTGCATCAGGATGCGCGCCAGATTGGCCTTGGTGCCCGGATTATCGCTTTCGTAATTCGCTAGAATCTTGCTGACGCGCCGGGTGAGTTTCATCGCCGCTGGTCCCGTCTGAATGGCTTGTGAGGTCGTTCCTGAATAGCCCACGGACCGCCGATTTGCAACGCCGCCGGAGAGGTTAGCCCGCCAACCACGCGCGGCAGGCGGCCTCGGGATCGGCATGGTCGAGCAGGTCGAGCGCCGGCGGCGCGTCGGCGCGCAATTCGGCGCCGTGTTTGCGCGCGATTTCGGCGATTTTCGCTCGCACGTCCTTCTTGCCGCTGAAGCGCACCGCCTCGATTCCCTGGCGCAACGCCGCCAGCGCCAATCCAGCCTTGTCGCCGCAATCGAGCAGCGCCGGCGCCGGCACCGAGGGAAACTCGGCCCGCGCCTCCTCGATCATCGCCTGGAAATAGCCGGCGCCGAGATAGGCGGCCGCACCCGGCGCGCTCATCAGCGTGACCGGCGCCTCGAGCGCGGACGCGGCGGCCAGGGCCGCGCGGGCATGGGCGAGAGTGTGGACAATGACGGCGCGCGGAAACATGGCCGCATCATACTACGATCCTGGCTTAGTCCAGCTTGCCCATCGCCGCCGCCGTGTCGGACATGCGGTTGGAGAAGCCCCATTCGTTGTCGTACCAGGACAGCACGCGGCAGAAGCGGCCCTCGACGACCTGGGTCTGGGTCAGATCGAAGGTCGAGCTGTAGGAACTGTGGTTGAAATCGACCGAGACCAGCGGCTGGTCGTTGGTGCCGAGGATGCCCTTCAGCCTGCCGCCGGTCGCCTGGTTGACGGCGCCGTTGATCTCCTCGACCGAGGTGTCGCGCGGCGACGTGAAGGTAAGATCGATCAACGAGACGTTGGGCGTCGGCACGCGGATCGCCGTGCCGTCGAGCTTGCCGGCGAGTTCGGGCAGCACCAGCCCCACCGCCCGCGCCGCGCCCGTCGAGGTCGGGATCAGCGAGACCGAGGCGGCGCGCGCCCGGCGCAGATCCTTGTGCAGCGTATCGACGCTCGGCTGGTCGCCGGTAACGGCGTGGATCGTGGTCATGAAGCCGCGTTCGATGCCGATCGCCTGGTTCAGCACGTGGGCCACCGGCGCCAGGCAGTTGGTGGTGCAGGAGGCGTTCGAGACCACCGTGTGGCCGGCCTCGAGCTTGTCGTCGTTGACGCCGTAGACGACGGTCAGGTCGGCGTCCGTTGCCGGGGCCGAGACCAGCACGCGCTTGCCGCCGGCCTCGAGATGGGCCAAGGCCTTGTCCTTGCTGGTGAAAATGCCGGTGCATTCCAACACCACGTCGACGCCCAATTCGCCCCAGGGCAGCTTGGTCGGATCGCGCTCGGAGGTCACCTTGATCCTGCCGGCGCCGACATCCATCCAGTCGTCGCCGGTCTCGATCCCGCCCTCGAGCGTGCCGTGCACCGAATCGTATTTCAGCAGGTGGGCGTTGGTGTCCACCGGGCCAAGATCGTTGACGCCGACGAATTCCACGTCCTTGCGGCCGGACTCGATCGCGGCCCGCAGGACCAGCCGGCCGATGCGGCCAAAGCCGTTAATCGCGACGCGGACTGCCATGTGCTGTCTCCAAGATTTCTGCTCGTCTTAGCCGCCGGAATCGAGCCGAGCCTTTACCGCCTTGACGGTATTCTCCGGCGTAATCCCGAAATGTTCGTAAAGTTCGGGCGCGGGCGCCGACGCGCCGAAGCCCATCATCCCGACGACGGCGCCGTCCGGGCCGACCCAGCGGTCCCAACCGAAGGGCACGGCCGCCTCGACCGCGACCCGGACCGTGCCCGGCCCAAGCACCTCGTTCTGGTAGTCCGGCGGCTGAATCGCGAACAGCTCCCAGCACGGCATGGAAACGACCGAAGTGGGAATGCCGTCGGCGGCCAGCGCCTCGCGCGCGGCGAGTGCGATCCGCACCTCCGACCCGGTGGCAAGAAGCGTCGCCCGGGCCGCGCCTTCCGCCGGCGCCAGCACATAGCCGCCGCGGGCGCACATGTTCTCCGATTCCTCGCCACGCAGCGCCGGCACGCCCTGGCGCGTCAGCACCATGACCGAGGGTCCGTCCGCGCGCGCCAACGCCAGCGCCCAGCATTCCGCTGTCTCGACCGCGTCGGCGGGGCGGAAGACATGCAAATCCGGTGTCGCCCGCAGCATCGCCAGTTGCTCGACCGGCTGATGCGTCGGCCCGTCCTCGCCAAGGCCGATGGAATCGTGGGTCATCACATAGATCACGCGCTGGCGCATCAGCGCCGAGAGCCGCATCGCCGGCTTGGCATAGTCGGTGAACACCATGAAAGTGCCGCCATAGGGCACCAGACCGCGGTGCAGAGCCATGCCGTTCATGATCGCCGCCATGGCGTGCTCGCGGACGCCGTAATGCAGATAGTTGCCGGAAAAATCGTCGGCCGTGATGACTTCCTGGCCCTTGGCCTTGGTGTTGACCGAGCCGGTGAGGTCGGCCGAACCGCCGATCAGCCCGGGCATCGTCGGCGCCAGGGCATCCAGCACCAAGCCCGACGATTTGCGCGTCGCCTGCTTCGGCCGGTCGGCGGCGAAGGTGCTCTTGACCGCCGCCAGGGCCGCCGCCGCTTCGTGGGGCAGATGTCCGTCGATCGCCTGCTCGAACGCGTCGCGCGTCCCGGTCGAGCACAGGGCGAAGCGGCGCTTCCAGCCCTCGCGCGCGGCGGCGCCGCGGCCGCCCACCAGGCGCCAGCCGGCGAGCACGTCGTCCGGCACCTCGAACGGCGGGTACGGCCAGTCCAGGCGTTCGCGCGCGCCGGCGATCTCGTCCCCGCCCAGCGGCGCCCCATGCGAGGCGGCGGTGCCGGCCTTATTCGGCGCGCCGTAGGCGATAATCGTGCGGCAGGCGATCAGCGAGGGCGCGGCGCTCTCGCGCGCCGCTTCGATCGCGGCGGCGATTTCCTCCGGGTCGTGGCCGTCGACCGAGGCCACGTCCCAGCCCGAGGCGGCAAAGCGCGCCGGCTGGTCGTCCGATACCGCAAGCGAGGTCGCGCCGTCGATGGAAATCTTGTTGTCGTCGAACAACACGATCAGGCGGCCGAGGCGCAGATGGCCGGCGAGCGAAATCGCCTCCTGGGAGATGCCCTCCATCAGGCAGCCGTCGCCGGCGATCGCGTAGGTATGGTGGTCGACGAGCTCGGCGCCGAAACGCGCTTCCATGAGCCGCTCCGCCAGCGCCATGCCGACGGCGTTGGCCAGTCCCTGGCCCAGCGGTCCGGTGGTCGTCTCGATGCCGCCGGCCGCGCCGTATTCCGGGTGACCGGCGGTGCGGGCGCCGAGTTGCCGAAAGCGCTTGATCTCGTCGATGGTAATGTCCGCGTACCCGGTGAGGTAGAGCAGCGCGTAGAGCAGCATCGAGCCGTGCCCGGCCGACAGCACGAAGCGGTCGCGGT
>CBDVDY010000169.1:0-6244 GCA_965372875.1 uncultured Alphaproteobacteria bacterium
ATTGAGGTGGGCGGGGAGGCAGACGCCAATATCTACGTGTCCGTGATGGGTGCGGGGGGGAACCTCTATCGGCTTATCGTCAAGGAATCGAACTCCTCGTTTCGTCAATATGTAAGGTGTGAAATGTCTACTTTGGTACCCGCTCCTTAAATCCGTTTGAACTTAAGGTCAATCGGACCATCAGATTTCGCTCCATACTCCGGAACAAGCAGCCTTGGTTCGCATAATTCTTCAAAACTGTCCTTTAGTGTCGTTCCTTGTTCCAGCATTGACGAAAAAATATACATATTTCTCGATGTGTTATTTGCGATAGCGGGAGACCCCGCTTGCCGTCCTTGGATGTGTCCGGGGACACTTCCCAGACTTGAATGCGGTACTGGGTGCGGCGCTCCGCTTGCCCATCCGATTTGCGCCCCGCCGGATCGCGACGGCCCACTCCGCCGCATCACCAACGCTGGCAATTTCCACCAGCAAGCCGTCACCCGCCGCCTTGAAGATGCGGCCCTTATCGTGCTCTCTGCTCATTACGCCCACTAGCCCGGCGTGAATCGACTGCTTAGCAGCGCGAGTTCGGCCTTTACCCTGACTACATCTACGAGGCTCCAAGCCTTAAAGCCGTTGCACCACAGGTTGATGTATTTCATGCCCTCGTAGAGAGCTTCATCGTCGAGGAGGTCCTCGGTCGATATGAAACAATTCACTTTTTCGACGAACGTAGAGATGTGCCGCGCTAGCGGTCGTGCGAAAGGGCTACCGTCCTCCGAGTAGAAATCATATCCGAGGAAGCGGAAGCCTTCCTCGGCACTTTTCGGTCCATCGGTCTTTGCCGTTAGCGGCCCGGCGGGGTGGTTCATAAGAGCCGACCGCAGGGTCTCATCGATTGCTGCAGCCTCACCTTCGTTGCGCGCTAGCCCCAGGATGTTGTCGCTAGCTTCTTGGTGTAATCGTAGTCGGCGGGTTCCTTCCAATCAGGTTTTTTCATTACCGAAGATTTTCTCGTTCATGCGCTCGACGACCCCCGCCGTGTGCTGCTCGGACAGGTGCGTGTACCGCTTGACCATCTGCAATGTCTTATGGCCGAGCACGTCGGCGATCTCGGCCAGCGAGGCGCCATTCATCGCCAGGTAGCTCGCGGCGCTATGACGAAGATCGTGGAACCTGAAGTCCTCGATCCCGGCCCGCTTGAGAGCCGTCTCCCAAGGTGTCCTTAGGTCGACCGGCGACGCGCCGCTCTTTCCGGGAAAGACGTAAGGGCAGTCGGGATCGCGGGCGTCGAACAGCTGACCAATGACCTTAAGTGCATGACCCGCTAGAGGCACGGCTCGGTGTTCGTCGTTCTTGGTCTCAACCAGAACCGCGACGCGCCGCTCAAGGTCGACATGGTTCCAGCGCAAGCCGAGGATTTCGTTCTTGCGCATTCCCGTGGAGAGAGCGACCACGACGGCGGGATAGAGGAGCGGGCTGCGGCTCGCGCGACACGCAGCTAAGAGACGGGCCCGCTCGTCGTCCGACAAGAAGCGAACACGCCCCTTTGGCTCCTTGAGCTTCGCGATCCGGCGGATCGGGTTGTCCTCTAACCACCCCCACTCCCGGACCGCGACCGTGAACACGTGAGACAGGGCCGCCATGTATCGATTGACCGTGCTGGCGCTCCGGACCCCGCCATTGCGGATGGGTTCGCTGCCGAGCTTGCTCCGGCATTCAGCGATGACGTGCGGGGTAATGTCGCCGAGGCGCAATTGGCCTATATGATCCTGCCACCAACGCAGTTGTCCCAACTGGGGGTCGATGGACTTGGGTTTACGCGGCAGAATTTCCTGGACGTACCTTTCGATCAGCTCGGCGCCGGTGTGACGGTTTGCCTCCGATGATTTGAAGTGGCGTCCCTCACGGATGGCAGACTCGGTCTGTTGCACCCACTTCTTGGCGTCCGTCTTGCGCTCGAAAGTCGCGCTCATCGGGGCAGCGCCCTTCAGGCGCACAAGAGCGCGGTAGCGCACGGCACCGTTTTTCGTCGGTCGCTTCTCTATATGGGCCACGAGCGGCACTCCGTTGCCTACGGCCTTGAGAGAAGCGTAGCTCCTATAGACGAGAAAACAAGAGAATAATGCACCAGGAATGCACTATCACTCCTGGCCGATACCTTAAATGTATGCTAAGTCATTGAAAAAATTGGCGCGCCCCAAGGGATTCGAACCCCTAACCTCCTGATCCGTAGTCAGGTGCTCTATCCAGTTGAGCTAGGGGCGCGTCGAAGCAGGATTGGCGCCGGCCGCACGGCCATCGTCGCGGCCCGCGCCGGCAAGGCACGGGACGTTACTGAAATCCGCCCGGCCTGGCAAGCGGGACATTGGCCGGCGCCTTCCGCGCCGCCGGCCCGCGCTTCCATGCGCGTTGCCACGGGCCTTACATGGTGGCATGGTGCGTGCCGGGCAAGGGCCGGCCGGCCGCCGCCGACGCGGCCCGCACGGAAGCGCGGCGCGCGGGGAAGAATGTCCGATCCGGTCCGCCCGCCGAACGTCGATCCGCGAAGGAATGCCCAAAAAGGACCGCCCATGAGATCACGCCTCACGCGGATCGTTTCCGGTCTGGCCTTGGCGGCGCTTGTCACGGGGTGCGCGCTTACCGACGAAGTGCTGTTTCAAAGTTTCGCCGGCGAGGCGCCGGCCGCCAAAGGCTCCACCATCGATCAAGGGCATATTCTCAACCTCGGCACGCCCGCCCCGGGGCTGCGCAAGGGTAATTTCCGCCCGCCCAAACTTGGCGCCGGAAAAGCATCCGACACCGAGGGCGGCCGCGCGGTCGCTCTCCTGCGCCTCGGCTTCATGGACTTGTTGACCCGGATTCAATTCCATAACGACGAGTTGCAGCTGTTGCGCCGTTCCCTGGTCGTCGACGCCAAAGGCTACAGCGCCGCGGTCGCGGAGTTGGGCCTCGAGGCGGGCGACGCGGTGCCGGCGAACGACGCGCAATTCGCGGCCCGGACCGACGACATGGGGCGGCGGCTGAACAGGCTCTACGCCGACCTTTTGAAGCTCAACGGGCTGGCCTCGAAAGTGACCGTCGCCGCCGCCGTCGCCGCGCGGCACCTCAATGACAGCCGCGCCTTGATGGACCTGCCCGATTTGACCGCCGAGGATCGCCGGCAACTCGCAGCGCTCCAGCGCACCATAGAGGCGACGATCACGCTGACGCACGAATTCCTCTCCGAGACGCACCTCGATATCGGCTCTCAGACCCAGTACGCCACCGAACAGCGTACCCGTCTCGCCGAGCTCATCGACCAAGTCGCCAGCGCCGATCCCGAAGGACCGGTGAAGGCCGGGCAAGAGCCACGGACTCGGGATACTGGGGATACCGGGGATGCCGCCGAAACCGAAGCTGCGGACACTGGTTTGGCGGCGGGCAAGTTTGCCATGCCGGCGGGCCGGCCGTTGGTGATTATCCGCTTCGACCGGCCCGACGTGGCCTATGGCAAGCCGCTTTACCAGGCGGTGAACGAGGCGGTCACGCGCCGCGCGGATGCGCGCTTCGAAATCGTCGGTGTCTCGCCGCTTGGCACGAACGGGCTGGTTACCACGGCCGCGATGGCCCACGCGCTCAAGGTCAAGCAGACGCTCTCGGAGATGGGCCTGCCGGAAGATCGCATGCGGCTGTTGTCGGCGGCAAGCGCGGACGCGGCGAGCGACGAGGTTCGGGTATTCGTGCGCGCCGGCGACGTACGGGTTTCGGCCGCGCGCGCGGGCGGGTCCGCCGCCGAGGAGACGCCCCGGCAACTTGCGTCGACCGAGATTCCGGCTGGCACGGAAACGGCGGAAAATGCAGAAAATACGGACTCCGCGGCACGGGTCGCGGACCGGGCGCGGGGCGGCCACGATCCCCGTCCGCTGGTCACCATTCGCTTCGACCGGCCGCGGCTGAATTTCGCCGAACCCCTTCACGGCGCCGTTCAGGCCGCGCTCGACCGCCGCCCCAACGCGCATTTCGACCTGGTCGCCATCGCCGCCGGGCACGGCGATTTCGCCGCCGGCGCGCGCGCCGCGCTGGCCCGCGCGGACCTGGTCATGGGGGCGCTTACCGAGATGGGCCTGCCACCGGGCCGCGTCACCGTCGAAGCGGCCACCAGCGCCGAGCCCGGCCCCGACACGGTTCTGATCTTCGTCCGCAAATAACCACTAGAATCCGGCGGCGACGCCGTCGCAACGCGGGTCGTTGGCGCCCTCGATCAGGCCCGAAGGATGCAATACGATGGCGCCGGCGTGGCCCATCTGGCCCTCGAATTCGCCGAGCACGTTGATGTCGTGCCCCGCCGCCGCCATCAAAGCGACCAGTTCGGACGGGAATCTGCTTTCGACGCGCAAATCCGTGCGCGGATCGCCCCAGGTGCGGCTCAACACCCAGCGCGGCGCCGTGATCGCGCGCTGCAGGCCCTGTCCGTACATGGCGTAGCGGCTGAACACGGCCGCTTGGGTCTGCGGCTGGCCTTCGCCGCCCATGGCGCCGTAGACCATCACCCGGCCGTCGTCGAACGACGCCAGCGCCGGGTTGTTGGTATGAAACGGCAGGCGGCCGGGACGGATGTAGTTCCGCTCCGCCCGGTCGAGCGAAAAGCTGCTGCCCCGGTTCTGCCATTGGATGCCGCTGTCGCGCAGCACCACGCCCGAGCCGAACTCCCAATAGATGGAGTGGATGAAGCTGACGGCCCGGCCCTCGCCGTCGACCGCGCCGAGCCAGACGGTATCGCCCGGCTTGCCGGGATGCGGCCAGGGCAGCGCCACCTTCGGGTCGATGGCGCCGGACATGCGGGCCAGCGCCGGCTCGGCCAGAAATTCGCGCGGGTCGACCTCCATGTAGTCGGGATCGGTGACGTGCCGGTTGCGCGTGATGATCGCCTGCTTGGTGGCCTCGACGATGCCATGCAGATAGTCGAACCCGTCGGCCTCCGCCACGCCCAGCCGGTCGAACAGGGCCAGGATAATCAGCGAGGCCAGACCCTGGCACGGCGGCGGCATATTGTAGAGGGTCGCCTGCCGCAGCTTGACCGAAAGCGGATCGACCTCGATGCCCGCCTGTCCGGCCAGATCGTCCGCCGTGACCGGGCTGCCGGCGCGGGCGAGATCGGCGGCGATTACGCGCGCCAGCTCGCCGCGATAGAAATCGTCCAGCCCGGAATCGGCCAGTTTCCGAAATGTCGCGGCCAGCGCCGGCTGTTTGAACAACGTACCTGGCGCCAGCGCCTCGCCGCCGGCAAGGTACAGATCGGCCCAGCCGGACACGTCGATCAGCTCGTCGCGCTTTGCGACGGTGTTCTCGAACTGGCCCTCGGTGGCCGCCACGCCCTCGCGCGCGTAGTACTCGGCGTCCTCGAGGAGCCGGGCGAGCTTCATGGTGCCGCCCCACTCGGCGCTGATTTCGAGCGCCTTTTGCCAGCCCGCAACGGTGCCCGCGACCGTGTTGACGGCGAGCGGCCCGCGCGTCGGCACGGCATCGAGACCCTTGGCGCGATAAAAGGCCTCGTCGACCGCCGCGCCGGCCCGGCCGACACCCTGGATGCCGCGCGGCGCCCCGCCGCCCGGCTCGCCGATCAGCCAGAATCCATCGCCGCCGAGCCCGTTCATATGCGGGTAGACGACCGAGATGGTCGAGGAAGCGGCGATCATCGCCTCGATCGCGTTGCCGCCCTCGCGCAGGATCGCCAGTCCGGCCTGGGCGGCAAGGTTGTGCGACGCGGTGACCATGCCGCGGGTCGCCTTGGCGGATTGAAACATGAAAGCGCACCTCGAATTGGGGGCTCTTTTTATCCGGCCCCGAGGCCAAATGGAAGGACCGACAAGGCGGACGGGCGGCAACGCGGCGATTGCCTGCGGCGCCCGGTTCCCTGTATACCAGCCGGACAGGAGAATTGACCGAACAAGAGAAATGGATGGAACGCCAGTGACCGAGCCTCCGTTCACCAAATCCTTTCCCGTTTCCTGGGAAGAGTTGCATCGCCACGGCAAGGCGCTGGCCTGGCGGCTGCATGAAATTCACCCCTGGAAGGGCATCGTCGGCATCGCCCGTGGCGGCCTGGTGCCGGCGGCGGTGGTCGCGCGCGAGTTGGAAATTCGCGTTATCGACACGATTTGCGTCGCCAGTTACGACCACAAAGCCCAGGGCGAGGTCACGATCCTGAAAACGGTCGAGGGCGACGGCGACGGCTGGGTCATAATCGACGATCTCGTCGACACCGGCGCTACCGCCAAGG
>CBDVDY010000170.1:0-6234 GCA_965372875.1 uncultured Alphaproteobacteria bacterium
CTTGCCGATATCGTCCATCCTGCGAAAGCCGATCATGTGCAGCGCATCCTTCAACAGCCTGCGGGTATGCAGCTGTGAATCGACCACCAGGACTTTCGCGTCTTCGAGCTTCAACGAATTCATTATTTCCTGCTTCCCGGTTGGATACCGGTCCTCTCGTTATGCATCCCGCAACTTAAATTCGGTCGGCCTTGTAATCGGCCCGCTGTCGGGTCGTTTTCCAATTTATGCGAAGGGCTGCCGCCAGGCGCCGCGAGCGCAACGGTATTGCATAAAACTGGTCCGAAAAGACTCTAGCCGTTCACCACCATCGCCGCCTCGCTCAGGGCCGAGACCAGCGCGCCGGCCGATTCGTCGCTCTCCCTGAGGGTCACGGCGATGGCCTGGCCGTGCAGATGCAGGAGTACCACCTGCCGCGGCTCGGCCTTCGGGTGCGTGGCGGCGATGCCGTCCAGGATTGCGCGGGTGCTCTTTGCGATCTGCCTGACGGATTCGAACCGATGCTCGCCGATGATCTCCTCGATCTCGCCCAGCATTTGCTCGACCTTGCCCATTTCGACCTTGGGCAACGGCGCCTCCGGCACGGCCGTGCATTGTACCTCGAAGCCGGCGGCGATCTCGCTGATTTCGCTGGCCAGCCGGTAAATCTTCTGGGCGCACAGGGAGCGCACGGTCTCCGCCACCACGTCCGGATGGATCGAGGCCGATTCGTCGCGCATGGTGACGTGGCGCAGGCTGTTCGGCACCTTGACCGTCGGCAGGTCGTTTTCGGACGGCGGTCGCGGGGTCGAACGCCGGTCCGGGCCCACGTAATCCGCCGTGACCACGAAATCCTTGCGCTCTCTGATCAGGTTGGTCACCCGCTCGCGCAGGATCGTGGGCGAGACCGGTTTCATGATGATTTCGTCGGTGCCCGCCGCCAGTACGGCGCCGACCGTGTCCTTGCCCGGCTTCCAGGTAAGCGCGACGATCGCCACGAACGGATTGCGCCCGAGCTTTCTGTTGCGAATCTTCTTGATCGCGCCGCACACGTAATCGCGGCTTTCGTCGACGTCGATCAGGACAAGATCGGGTTCGACGAAATCGATCGCCTGCTCCAGATCGGCGACCTTGGCGACTTCCTCGATCTTGCTGAAGCCGATCATGCGCAACGCGTCACCCAAAAGCCTGCGCGTTCGCAGCTGAGAATCGACCAGCAGGACCTGTGCTTCCTCGAGCTTTATCGGTTGCATGGCTTCAATCCTCCTCGATAGACCCGCCGCGTGTGTCCCGAACCTTGGGGGTTTCACGCAAGTTGGTATCGAATTTGTCGGAAAGAATACAATATAGAAGATAAATAAAACGCAAACTTAACCAAGGATTTGCTTAAACAAAGAATGAGATTGTTTGGATATTACACTTAAATTTACTTAAAATTGTTTGGTATGAGGCGCGGATTGCCTGTGATTTATTAATGTCGTGTCCCGCCCGGAACCCGCCCGGGCCCCTTCCGGCCTTGCGCCAACCCGGCTTCGGCCTTGCTTTTCCGGGAAAAACGACCATTTGGTCCTTGACGGGCCGCGCGGGCGAGGGATATAAGCGCGGCTTCCAGGCACCGTTCAGAATCGAGCATATGGCCAATCATCAGTCGGCTAAGACCCGCATTCGCCGAAACGCCCGGCGCGCCCAGATCAACGGCGCCCGGTTGAGCCGCGTGCGCACTTTTATGCGCAATGTCGAGACCGCCATCGCCGGCGGCGACAAGCAAGCCGCCCAGGCCGCCTTCAAGGAGGCGCAGCCGGAAATTCAGCGGGGCGTCGGCAAGGGCGTGCTGCAGAAGAACATGGCGTCGCGCAAGCTGTCGCGGCTCTCGGCTCGCATCAAAGCCCTTTCCTAAGGCAATTCTCCGCACAACCTGCCCGGTCGCGGTCGCCGGCGGCGGGAGTCCGCCGGGATTTACCCGGCCGCCGATTGTGGTAGATAGTAGCGCCATGGCTCCTGGAGGGGATTCCAAAACCGGCCGAATCGCGTTTTGCGCCCGTCTGCTTGGCGTCGCCGCGGCGCTGCTGCTCGTGGCCGGCCTGTCGGCGCCGCCCGCAATGGCCGAAGCCGCGGCCGAAACCGCGTCCGAAGCCGCGTCCACCGGGGCCGACGCCAAAATCAATATCGAGGACATCGATTCCCTGGTCGCGCTGATCGAGGACCCGGAGGCGCGGGCCGTGTTCGTGGCCCGGCTGCACGCGCTGGCCGCGGCCCGTCGCGCGTCGGCGGCGCCGGCCGAGCCCGAGGCGGGCCCGGGCGGCGGCCTTTTGGCCGAGTTGTCCGAGCGAGCGCGGGCGGCGAGCGCCCGCGTGGCCGGCGGCGCGGCGGTCGTGCTGGACGCGCCCAAGCTCGCGCGCTGGCTTTCGCGCCAGCTTGCCGACGCCGGCACGCGCGCGCGCTGGATCGACGGGTTGTGGCGGATCCTTTTGGTCATCGCCCTCGGGCTGGTGGGCGAGTGGCTGGCTTCCTGGCTGCTGGCCCGCCCACGGCGCGCGGTCGAGGGCCGCGAGAGCGATACCGTTCTGTTGCGCCTGCCGTTCCTGATCGCGCGCACGATTCTCGACCTGATACCGGTCGCGGTGTTCGCCGCAGCGGCCTTTGGCGCGCTGTCGCTGGTCGAGGCCGGTCCCGCCACCCGGCTGGTGGCGCTGACCATCGTCAACGCCGTGCTGATCGCGCGGACGGCGCTGGCGCTGGCGCGGGCTCTGCTGGTGCCGCGCGCGCCGACGCTCAGGGTTCTCGATCTGGGGGACTTGACCGCGGCCTATCTCTTTGTCTGGGTACGGCGGCTGGTCACGGTCGGCGTCTATGGCGCCTTCGCGCTCGAGGCGGCGCTGCTCCTGGGCCTGCCGGCGGAAGCGCACGCCATCCTTTTGGTGCTGCTCGGGCTGGCGCTGCTGGTCATGTCGATCGCCCTGGTGATGCAGAACCGCCGCCCGGTCGCGTCCTGGCTGCGCGGCGGCGAGGAATCCGCCGGCGCGGGCGCCGGGTTGGCCAGCCTGCGCGGCCGTTTCGCCGACATCTGGCACGTGCTGGCCGTGCTGTATCTGATCGCCGGATATATCGTCTGGGCGCTCGACGTGGAGGGCGGCTTCCAGTTCCTGCTGCGGGCATCGCTGCTCAGCGCGCTGGTGCTGGCCGTGGCCGCCCTGGCGGCGCTCGGCGTGCGCCGGACGGTGCGCCGGATCTTCACCGTCAGCGCCGATCTCAAGGCCACCTATCCGATGCTCGAGGACCGGGCCAACCGTTACGTGCCGGCCATCCAGACGGTGCTGCGCACGGCGATTTTCGCCGTCGCCGCAATCGCCATTTTGCAGGCCTGGGGCGTCGACGCCTTCGGCTGGCTGGCCGCGCCGTCGGGGCGGCGGGTGATTACGGGCGGGCTGACCATCGTCATCATCCTGGTCGCGGCGCTGCTGTTCTGGGAGATCGTCAGTTCCGCCATCGAGCGTTATCTCGAGCGGCTCGACCACGCCTCGAACATCGGCGGCTCGGCCCGGGTGCGCACGCTGCTGCCGCTCGCGCGCAAGGCCATCCTGGTGGTGCTGATCGTGCTGGTGACCCTGGTGGTGCTCTCCGAGTTGGGCGTCAACATAGCGCCGCTCCTGGCCGGCGCCGGCGTGATCGGCCTGGCCGTCGGCTTCGGCGCGCAGACCCTGGTCAAGGACATCATCACCGGCCTCTTTATCCTGATCGAGGACGCGGTGGCGGTCGGCGATATCGTCGACGTGGCCGGCCATACGGGCGTGGTCGAGGGGCTGTCGATCCGCTCGCTGCGGCTGCGCGATGTCGCCGGCACGGTACATACGGTGCCGTTCAGCGAAGTCTCGACCGTGCGCAACATGTCGAAGGATTTCTCCTACGCGCTGATCGACGCCGGCGTCGGCTACCGCGAGGACGTGGACGAGGTGATCGCGGTGCTCGAGGAAATCGGCGAAGCGGCCCGGGCCGACCCGGCCATGGGCCCGGAGATCATCGAGCCGCTCGAAGTCATGGGCGTCAACGAACTCGCCGATTCGGCGGTCGTCGTGCGCGTCCGCCTGAAGACCCGGCCCGGCAAGCAGTACATGGTTCGCCGCGGCTTCAACCGGCTGATGAAGCAGGCCTTCGACGAACACGGCATCGAGATCCCGTTCCCCCACACCACGCTCTATTTCGGCGAGGACAAGCAGGGAAACGCGCCGGCCGCGAACCTTCGGGTCGCCGGGGAGGCGGAGGCGGCGAAGCTCGCTCCCGCGCCGGCGAGGAGGAAGCCGGCGAAACCGGCCCCCAAGGCGAGCGCGGCGGCGCCCGGCGACATGGCCGACATGGACGGGGAGTAGCGCCGCTTCGCCCTTCGAGACGCCGCCTCCGCTACGCTGCGGCGGCTCCTCAGGATGAAGCAACTTTTTGAACTGCCATAACAATGCTCTTCATCCTGAGGGGACCGAAGGTCCGTCTCGAAGGGTGAAGGCCGCGAGCGACGCACTTTCCCGGGCGCACCGACGTCCGCCGGGTCAGGCTCCGCCGTCCCTGGCGCGCGCTTCGATCTCCTCGACGGATTCGGCGTCCACCACCGTCCGCGCCACGCCGTAATCGAAACCGGCGCGGGCCAGCGCCGCCAGGTCCTTTTCGCGCCGCTCTTCGCGCCCGGGCTTTACTCGATAAGGTCCGAGCCGGCGCCGCCGGGCATGGGCGCAGGCGGCGGCGAGCGCGGGCTCGGCCGCCTCGTCGGCCAGGGCGGCGAGCGCCGCGTCGATGGCGCCGCCGTCCACTCCCTTGGCCCAGAGCGCGGCGCGGATGGCGCGCGGCGAGGCGCCGCGGCGGAACAGGCTGAGGGCCTTTCCCGCGGCATAGACCGAATCGTCGAGCAGGCCGGCGGCGGAAAAACGCCGGATCAAATCCTCGATCGTGGCCGCGCCCTCCGCCCGGTCGGTGCCGTGGGCGCGGGCCGAGCGCTCGACCTTGCGCATCATCACGCGGCGGAAATTCTCGGTCGAGCTGGCGAAGCGCTGGAGGTAATGCAGCGCCGCGTTCTCCAGGTGCCGGCTGGTCGCCTTCTTCGGCTCTTTCCGGCGCGGCCGCTCCCGGGCGCGCGGCCCCTTGGGGCGTGGCGGGTTCGCGGGTTCTGTATCGCGCATGGCCTTCCAATCACTGCCGGCACGAGGAACCCTACCGCGCCCTCCCGCTACGCGAAACCGCGATGTACGGGCGGGTTTCAAACCCGCCCCTACCCTCGACCCCTCACCCTCCCGCTACGCGGGCCCCTCCCTCTCCCCCAAGTTGAGA
This sequence comes from uncultured Alphaproteobacteria bacterium, assembly GCA_965372875.1. Classification (GTDB taxonomy): domain Bacteria; phylum Pseudomonadota; class Alphaproteobacteria; order CBDVDY01; family CBDVDY01; genus CBDVDY01. Next base: position 5,290 of record CBDVDY010000170.1, read on the forward strand.
GGGAAATTCAGCCGCGCCGCGTATTCTTCCCCTCTCCCCTGCGAGGGAGAGGGTTGCGAAGGCTTGGCGAGGACGAAGGCCGAGCCTTAGCCGAAGCTGGGTGAGGGGGAATCGCGGCGGCGCGGAGGAATCGAGAGCGCGAGTCCGGAAAATCGGCTTCCGGCCCAATTGTTATAGGCCCACGCGGACCCCATTTACTTGGTTCTCGTATTTCTCCGCGCCATCCGCCGCACGCGAAAGAGATTTCCATGGCCGAGCCGACCGTCTTCGCGCCGCGCCGCATCGGCATCGTCAACTGGATGGGCGTCTGGACCCTCTATGCCAAGGAGGTCCAGCGCTTCCTCAAGGTGGTGACGCAGACGCTGATGGCGCCGGTGGTGACGACGCTTCTGTTCCTGGCGATCTTCACCCTGGCCATCGGCCCGCGCTTCGTCGACCCGTCCGTCGGAATCTCCTTCGGCCTGTTCCTGGCGCCGGGGCTGGTGACCATGGCGATGATCCAGAATTCCTTCGCCAACACCTCGTCCTCGATGATGATCTCCAAGCTGCAGGGCAACATCGTCGACGTGCTGATGCCGCCGCTGAGCCCGGGCGAGCTGGTGTTCGGCTACGTCATGGCGGCGGCCACGCGGGGCGTGCTGGTGGGGACGATCACCACCCTGGCGATGTGGGCCTTCGTGCCGATCCGGGTGCACGATTTCGGCTTCGTCGCGTTCCATGCCGTCTCGACCTCGCTGTTGCTGTCGCTGCTCGGGCTGATCGGCGGCATCTGGGCCGACAAGTTCGACCACATGGCGGCGATCACCAACTTCGTGATCATGCCGCTCTCGTTCCTCTCGGGCACCTTCTATACGATCGACCGGCTGCCCGGCGTGTGGCACCTGGCGGCCCAGCTCAACCCGTTCTTCTACATGATCGACGGCTTCCGCTACGGTTTCATCGGCA